>CAJWBT010000120.1 GCA_913020235.1 uncultured Chloroflexota bacterium | reverse complement strand
GAAAGCCGGAGATCTTCAACACCGACCAGGGGAGCCAGTTCACCGGCGAAGCCTTCACCGGGCTCCTAAAGCAGCACGGAGTCAGGATCAGCATGGACGGGAAAGGGCGGTACCGTGACAACATCTTTGTGGAGCGGCTGTGGAGGACAGTGAAGTACGAAGAGGTCTACCTGAAGGCTTACTCGAACGGACGGGAGGCCAAGGCCGGACTGGACGCCTATTTCCGCTTCTACAACGCCCAACGGCCCCACCAGGCCCTGGGCTACCGGACACCCGCCGAGGTGTTCCACCTGGATTCAGCGGAATCACCAACACAACCCATAGAGAAGGGGTGGTCACCCAGAAGAGCAGTGGTAAACTGTGGCAGGACAGCAGGACTCTCTCTTAACTTAACCCCAATCCTGTCCAACTGACCGGGTCCACCTCAGTTCTAGGGGTGGATGCCAGCAACGACCTGGCCGTCTTGAAGATATGTTGTGGGCAATTCCAAGCATTGGAGTTTGGTGATGCCGGTGGCCTCAGAGAGGGGACCGGGGTGGCCGCCATGGGGTATCCCCTGGGAATCTCCGGGAGGGCCAGCGTGACCGATGGGATTGTGTCCGCTCTTCGCAACGAGAGTGGCCAGTGGGTTATCCAGACTGATGCCGCCATCAACCCCGGCAATAGCGGTGGCCCTCTGTTGTCAAGGTCTGGTGAGGTGCTGGGTATAAGCACCTACCGTTATGAATATTCTGAGAGCGGGCGCCCTGTGGAGGGCATGGGCTTCGCTGTATCTCAGGTAACTATTGAGCACCAGCTTCCAGCACTTAAATCAGGTCACTTGCTACCCACTCCTACTCCCCGAACAACGCCCACTCCCACTCCATTATCTTATTATGAGGAGGGTGTACGGCTCAACGACCTGGGCCTCTACGCCGAAGCCATTGCCCAGTTTACCCAGGCTATCCGGCTGGACCCGACAGATCCCTTTTCTTACTGGTGGCGGGGCACCTCCTACTACGACCTGGGTCAATACCAACAGGCCATCCAGGACTTCGACCAAGCTATTCAGCTTGACCCTACGTTTGCCAGTTCCTACTCTATGCGGGCCTTATCCTATTACGACCTGGGCCTATACCAACAGGCCATCCAGGGCTACGAACAAGCTATTCGGCTTGACCCTACTTCCCTGCGCTATCGGGGCAGAGGCATATCCTACTACCATCTGGGCCAATACCAGCGGGCCATCCAGGACCTTGACCAGGCTATCCAGCTAGACCCAACAGACACCGCAAGCTACGGTTGGAGGGGCAGCGCTTATCGCCAACTGGGTCAATACCAGCGGGCCATCCATGACTTCGACCAAGCTATTCAGCTAGACCCTACAGACGCCGCAAACTACACTTGGAGGGGCAGCATCTATTACGATCTGGGTCAATACCAGCGGGCCATCCAGGACCTTGACCAGGCTATCCAGCTAGACCCAACAGACGCCGCAAGCTACGCTTGGAGGGGCAACGCCGACTACGAACTTGGCCTGTACGGGCAAGGTGATACTGATTGGGACACGGCCTGCCGCCTAGACATTCAGAATTGCTAGAGACAAGAGAAAGGCCCCCAGGCGTACCCAGGGGCCATTATCGTTGGTCGTGCTAAGGGCCTTACTTCTCCCGACACCACCTCCCATCTCCGGTCTTGTGGCTCCACCAGACATTCTCGCCTCGGCTGTGCTGCTTGAACGCCGTCTGGTGCTCTTGGCAAGAGTGGGCCGGTGTCTTCCCCTCGGTAGGCTCCGGCTCCGTAACGGCCTCTGCGGGGCTCTGAGTGCCTTTCTGAGCCGGTTTCCCGTCGCGGTTGGCCCACAGCTGGCATCGCTGGGCTTTTCGGCGATGCCGTTCGCGGCTTTTTGGCCTTGACTGCCGCCGTGACCGCCAGGCGCTGGTCATTCCGCAAAGCACTGGACCAGGAGGTCGGCAGTTCGATTCTGCCCGCCCCGACCAGGTACGGATTAGGTGTGGGTCTCCGGTCAATGATTGGCTCAAAACTCCCGCCTCACATTCGCAGTTTCCGGGCTATTTTCTTGAAACCAGTAAGAGCTTTGCTCTTCTGTCCAACGACTTTATCTCGAGTTCACGTTTTGTGGCGAGCCCCCTTCCCCGGCAAGTTTCCTGGTAAACGAGCTGCAGCGGACCGCGGCCTTTCGTGTATTTTGCGCCTTGCCCCCCTTCGTGTTCCGCCATGCGGCGCTCCAAATCATTGGTGATGCCCGTATACAGGGTCCCGTCGGCGCATCGCAGAATGTAGACGATCCAGTTCAAAGGACTCTGCCCTATCCAAATTGCTTTTTGCGGGAAGGAAAGCACGCCGGTGGTCTTGCCCCATTTGTTGTACCACAGGTAACGCAGGTCTGCCGGTCATCCAGCCGCCGAATCAGCCGGCATGTATCTCGTCTATCCAGCGAGGCTCCTTGGGCGGGCCAATGCTATGCTCAGCAAGGACAGTGCCGGCAGAACCATTATCGCCACCATCCCAGCCGTGTAGGTGCCCGTCACATCGTGAAAAAGTGCCAAAGGCAGGGGGCCAACGGCGGAGCCACAAATCCCGATCGTCGTGGCCGTCCCTTGCACGCGGCCGAGCCGGTGACGGCCATAGTAATGCGCCCAGATTACCCCCTGGACAATGGCGTGGAAACCGCCGGCGATACCCATGACCAGAACATACAACACCGCGAGAAAGATAGAGTTGATGGCTACCGCCAATAAGAGTGCCAAGAGAAGCATTACCATGCCGAATCCGAAAAGTACCTTCGGCCCGGTCCGGTCAACGACTAAGCCGCCGATCATCGTGGTTACCGCGGAGGAGGCGGCGTAAATGACGAAGACCCCTGCGGCCAGCGTTTCGCTCAGTCCGCTCTCTACAAAGATGGATGTCTGGTGGAACGTCAACGCCGTCGTTACCAGGCTGGTCGTAGCTAGAGACAATCCCAGGAGCCAGAAAGTCGGAGAACTCAAGACCCGCCTGTCCCGGTCGGCACCGGCCTTGGCTTGCCGTGTCTCCACCGCTGGTGGATGGGGCCTTCCATCCGGAAACAGCCCGATGTCCTCGGGTCTGTTGCGGACGAATAGCAACGCGGGTGGGACGACGAGAACCAACGCGAGTATCCCGAGCAAGGCGTATGCCTCCCGCCAGCCGATATGGTCGATCAGGAGTCTGGCCAGCGGCGGAAAGACCGCGGTGGAGAGCACCATCCCGAGTCCCATGATCGCTATCGCTTGGCCGCGACGGGATACGAACCATTGGTTCACCAACAGAGTAGCGTTGATCGGCAATGAGCCCTGGCCGAGGGCGCGGAGGCTGGCGAAGGCCAGGTAGAACAGTATCCGATTGGTTGCAACAGCCATCCCGAAGCAGGCAACCGGGAGGGCACATCCAACTGCAATCAACATCGCTCGTGGCCCAAACCGGTCGGCCATGCGGCCAACGACGCTGACCATCAGGGCGCTCGCGGCGGTGCTCGCCATGAACAAGGCGGATATGCCCGGCCTGGATAACCCGGTATCAGAGATAATCGAATCTAGGAAGACGGAGAAGACGTACGACTGGCCTGGACCGCTGCTAAAAAACGCAAGGGCCGCTACCCCAACGATGATCCAGCCGTAGAAGATCCGGCGGCCGGCCCCAAGCCCATGCTCTGGTGGCGTGGCGATATTGAGTCCTTTCTCCCGGTCTTGCACCACCTCTTGTACCGGAGGTAGTGGGGCAAGACTACCTGCTAGAAACCGGCCGGCTCACTTGAGGTCTCTATGGCGTCCCGCAGCGAGCAATCAGAGTCGCAAGCTCCGTCGGCGTGGTCAACGGTGGTATTGACCGTAAACACGGTTGCCGCGCTGGAGCCGCCGGTTGAACCTGCCAGGGCCACGGCAAGCGCGGCCAAGACAACCAGTAGCGATACCAATCCCTTTTTCATCGCCCGATCCCTCCTAGGGGTTCTATCGCGCGCTTAGTGGCTGGTTCCTTCGTCGAAATCACGCTTGATAAGGGAGCCGTGTCGTTTGAGCTTCGATAGTAGTGCTGCCCCGGTCTGCTTGGGGTGGCTTCAACAAATCTAAGCCAGGGGCCACTTTGGCTTCGCCCCGGCGAAATTGACGTTCGTCACGCTGGCTCCAAGCCCGGCTCTACTAAGCGGAGCCTCACCAGAGCGCCCGGTGCCAAGTGAAAAGCATACCTCACCCAGGTTACTTCCAGCTTGATCACACTTAACCGGGAGTATGGGGCCATGCCTCGGGGGAGTCAAGATCACAAAACCTCACAATACCTTACACCACCTCACAATACCTCCAATCCAAGAAGCACCAATTTCCACGGTATTGGGGGCTGACTTGTAGAGAGTTGGGGGTCAAACCCGATTGTGGCCACGGCGGACTCCCTGCTACGCTGCGACTGACAAATGGGCAAGAGAGGAGGCCCGAGTTGGTTGCCATTCACCACCCGGCAGGGTATCACCCAAGCAATGGAAAGATGCTTACGGTTTCCGAGGTCGCCCATCTCCTGGGCGCTCACATGAACTCGGTGCGCCGCTGGGCCGACATGGGGCTGCTCCCTTCCTACCGCATCGGGTTTCGTGGCGACCGCCGTTTCAGGCCAGACGAGATCTCCAACTTCCTGGCTTCTCAGAAGCAAGGGTAATCATCTCGGCTTGGCTTCCCGAGGCGGGCGACTTGCCTCGCCCACTCGTGCGGGGAGCCCTCTGGCGGCCGGAACGGTCCCGTCTGGTGCGATCAGATCGAGAAAACGCGGCGCCCGCGGGCGGCCGCGTTTTCGGCGTGCTACACCTTCAAGGGGCAGAGCAACAATGTCCCTCTGAGGTGGTGCCCACGACCGCTTAGGGCGGTTGAAGAGTGCGCCACTCAAAAACCTCTCTCAACCACAACGATCGATGCGCGAAGAGAAGGCGGGAAGGATCATGCGGAGCGGAGCTGTGCAGCCGGCTTCGCAGGGCCGATCACGCAGAGGGGATGAGCATCCATGGAGCGGTTTGGGGATTCCGAAGAAGCGGCGTCACGCGGCCAAGGGGATGGACGAACTCTTGTGAGTTGATCAGTCGTTCCCTGCCAAGCACACAATGGCGTGGAACCGCGGGCGGCAGCTTCGGCCCGTCATTCCCGTCCTTGGCTTCGTCATGGGAAGACACCCGCCAAGGGAACGGTCGGCGATAAAGGGCGAGCGGCCCCAGCCTCAGTCCGGCTCCTCTAATCGCCTAACGGTGTCATATCTAGGCCCGAGCCAGAATTGCCTCCAGTCCCCCCGCCATACCCACACCCGGCGAGCCTTGTCGACCGGGCCGGTGTCTCGTTGGAGCCTGTAGTTGAACGATTTCCCGAACAGACTCCAGACAGTGTACGGAAACGCAAACACCAGGATGGGGATCAACGCGGCGACCTTGATCGGCAGGAGCAGGACCAATTCTACGGCAAAATATTTCAGGTCAAAGTATCTCATAGCAACGCTCTAACGCTGTGGAAATCCTCCAGCGGTTCTATCCGTCGAAGGAGAACCGCCGGCATATTGGCGGCTGACCGGTAAGCGGTCACCGGGTGAGCCCAGCCCGGTGCGACATAACTAATTTATCAGCTTGGCGACCAAACCGCCTATTTGTAAACATAACGAGTTTGGGCCTTTTCGTTGACCGCCGCTTCTCCAAACCCGGCGATTGCAATGCCGTGGAGTTCGGCGTGCTCCCAGTTTTCCCGGGCAAACCCCAACGACACTGATTTCCTGTGATGACCCGGTCGCGGCAACGGGACTTTGGCGCCGAAGCTATGGGCTCAAGCAACCTGGGCGTGCGGCGAGGCCGGCGCCGTGCGACAGGGCGCCATATGGTTTGCTAGAATTGGGGCGAATCCGGGTAGTCGCACCGCGGAGACTCCGGGGCAAACCCACGGAATGAAATGCTCAGCCAGTTCCGTTTCTGTCGCGGCAGGTGCGGCGGTCTTCGTGCCGCCCTTGAATCTCGCCACAGGGGGTGGGCCATGCCCAAGGCGCCGGTCAACGGCATCGAGATCTACTACGAGTCCCACGGCGACGGACCGGCGATAGCTTTCGCCCACCAGCGCGCCGGCAACCACTTGAGCTGGTGGCAACAGGTACCGGTCTTCTCCAAGGACTACCGCTGCGTCACCTTCGACCAGCGGGGGTATGGCGCCTCGGTGGAACCGCCGGGCGGCCCGGGAACCAACGCTTTCGTGGAGGACCTGAGGCAACTACTTGACTTCCTGGAAGTGGAGCGCACCTTTCTGGTGGCCCACGCGCTGGGTGGGCTAACCTGTCTGGGGTTTGCCCTGGCCTACCCGGAACGGACCCTTGGCCTGATTCTGGGGAACGCCACCGGGGGCGCGGGTGACCCAACGGTGGTCGAGGCGATAACGAGCCTTGACCTCCTCCCGGCAGATGATGTGCCGCGGACGCTTTCCGCCAGTTTCGTCGACCAGCATCCGGACCGGACTTTCCTGTACCAGGAAATCGCCGCGCTCAATCCGGAGCTGAATCTAGACATAAGAACGGCTTCCCATGGCGCCGGCGGCCCCCAGGCCGCGGACCTCGCCGGGCTGGCCGTCCCCACGCTGTTGATCGTCGGGGCGGAGAGCCTGATTCACCCAGTCAGGGCGATCCGGGCGTTGCAACTGCTGATCCCGGGGTCCAAGTTGGAGATTGTGCAGGGGTCGGCCCACAGCACTTATTTCGAGCAGCCGGAGGAGTTCAACCGGCTGGCCGGAGAGTTTTTCGCTGGCGTCCTGGCCGGCATGCCGGACTAGACCAACGAGATATATCCAGAGTCACCCCGTCCGGGGTAGACTCAAGCTTTTCTTCGCCCTTCTTGCCCTCTTCCCACAGCAATGCATGCCATTATGAGCGCACGATGGCGTGCTTGGCTGATGTCACCTGCGCGGGACTTGGGCTGGTTCACTTTACGTCTCAGAGTATGTCGCATGCCACCCCGGCAAGCACTCGCCGGGAAACCTGGGGTGTAATCCCTCGGTCTGGTCAAGGGCTGACATCCTCGACACGTGAAGTGCTGTGGCGTAG
>CAJWBT010000119.1 GCA_913020235.1 uncultured Chloroflexota bacterium | reverse complement strand
TGGACCGCATAGGCGCCGGCTTTGTCCATCGGCGTACCCGAAGAGATTGATGCTTCAATCTCGGCGTCGGTGAAGTTGCGCAGCGTGATATCGGTGGTCACGCTGCCGGTCAGGCGACGTCCCGTGGCCGCATCGACTACCGTAACCCCGGTGGTCACCTGATGCCGGGTGCCCCGTAATTCCCGAAGCATCCGGCCGGCCTCGGCGGCGTCCGCCGGTTTTCCCATCGCCCGGCCTTCGAGGACCACCAGGCTGTCGGCGCCGATCACGTAGCCAGTCTTGACATGAGAGGCCACGGTCAGGGCCTTGGCCGAGGAGAGCCGGGCTGCGGCCGCTCCGGGCGCCTCTCCGTCCTGAAGCTCTTCGTCGATGTCCGCCGGGACCGCGCGGAACGGCAGGCCCATGGCCGACAAGAGTTCCCGCCGCCGGGGCGACGCCGAAGCCAGCGCCAACTGCACCCCCGGTCCGGCATATGACAGCAGCGCCACGCACTCCACGTGATGGGTCTGGGGGAACATGTCCAGCGGGACGACCCGGTCCAGGGTGTAAGGGCCATCGCAGAGGATTCGCAAGTCCCGGGCCAGGGTCTCCGCGTCGCACGAAACGTAGGCGACCCGGGGCGGCGCCAGCCGCATCAAGCCAAGCAACGCCTGGGGTTGGCAGCCGGCCCGCGGAGGATCCAGGATCACCACATCGGGCTTTTCAGCCAGCCGGTCCAGTACCTCTTCGGTCTTCCCAAGGGCGAATTCCACGTTCTCAATTGAAGCAGCGTTCTCCTTCGCGTCGGCCACCGCCGCCGAGGACTCCTCCACGGCGACCACCTTCTTGACGTAGGGAGCCAGCAGAATGGCGAAGGTACCCACCCCGGCGTAAGCGTCCAAGAGCACATCGTCGGAACTCAGACCCAGCAAGCGGCGCAACACTCGCGCCGCCTCGGCTGCCTGCTCTATGTTCACTTGAAAGAAAGATGGAGATGAGACTCGGAAGGACTGCCCATCCACCGAGTCCAAGTAGCTCTTTTGTCCGGTGGGAACGGAGAGGCTTGGGCCCAATATCGGCGGCTGCACCAACAAGTCGCCGGTCTCTTTCCCGGCGCGGATGGCCAGCTGAGTGGTCTCTCCGCAGTTGCCCTGAAGCCGGGCGAGGACGCGGTTGACCCCAGGGTGCATCAGCATGCATTGGTCGATCCGGTTGAACCGCCGCGTTTCGCGATTCACGAAACCCAGGGCGCCGCCGCGGCCAACGGTGAATCGGGCGTGGTTGCGATACCCGTATTCGTGGGGCGAGGGTATCACCTCCGAAACCGGAGGGCTGGTGAACCCGCCCACACGGATGAGGGCATCCACAACCTTGTCCCGTTTGGCGGCCAGTTGGGCGGAGTAGCTGAAGTGTTGCCACTGGCACCCGGTGCAATCGCCGTAGTAGGGACAGGGTGGTTCCACCCGCTGTTCCGACGGCTCCAGCACCTCCACAACCCTGGCGCCGACGTATTTCCGGCGCACCCGGAGGACTTCAGCAATCACCCGTTCACCGGGGATGCCGCCGAAGACAAAAACGTCCCGCCCCCCCTCATGAGCCATGGCTTCGCCCAACCGGCCCCAGGAAGTCAAGCCCAGGGTGAGCCTCTCACCTTCGGCGATCTGTCGTTTGGTCGTTTGCATTCTTTGAGAATACTATAAAGGAAGGGGCCGAGGAATCCAAGGCGGATGGGTTGCCCCAAGCGTCTGCCCTTGGAGCTTTTTGCAGTCGGCGGCAATGGTGGGACAGGGAAGCCAAGAGCTAACGGCTGATGGCTGCTAATCTGGTGTTGACCACAAATTAGCTGAGGTATACACTGGTCCGAAAGCCCGCCGAACCCGCCGGCAATCCGACACATCTAACGTTATTTGGAGAACAACTTTTTCTGGAGGACGGAAATGGCGGAACCTATCGAAGTTACGGAATCTAACTGGGACGACCAGGTGCTAAAGTCGGATTTGCCGGTGTTGGTGGACTTTTGGGCCGAGTGGTGTGGGCCCTGTAAGATGATCGCCCCATCGGTCCATGACATGGCATTGGAGTATGATGGCCAGCTAAACGTGGGCAAGCTAGACGTGGACAGCAACCCCGGCATTGCCATGAAATATGGCGTGCGCAGCATCCCGGCCCTGATCTTTTTCAAGGATGGCAAGCCGATAGACCAGATCGTCGGAGCCGTGCCCAAGGGCAGGCTCAAGAGCAAGATTGATGCGGTGCTGAGTAGCTAACCGGCCCGCTCCAATTGGGGGAGTGGATGGGGCCCGGTGGCCCTTGCGGACTTCAAATCCGTTATGCCTCGTGATGAGCGGGGTAGGTGGGTTCGACTCCCTCGCACTCCCGCCAACAATGTTAGGCACGAAATCATCAGGAGACGCCACCGGCAACAGTGGCGTTTCTGTTTGTTTGTTAACGCTCGGCGGCTATCTGCCGCAGCGACTGCTGATTAGCGCTCGTTACTTGCCTCCATGCTTGCTCGCTCTACTTTCTCTTCTATCGCTTGCTCAATCCACTCGCCAATCGTCACCCCTGCCGTGACGGCGGCGATCTTGGCCCATTTCTGGTCTCTCGGGCCTCATGCTGTCCTAATCTTGCTCGATGCTAGAACCCGTCAACAACTTAGCCAAGAACTGAATCGTATCGGAGGATGAACATGGCCCAACTGCAACCAGTCGAATATGACGATGCCCAGCCGTCCGTTCGGGAAGTCTACGACGACATCAAGCTCACTCGCGACGTCGAGGATGTGAACAACTTCTGGAAGTTCCTGGCGCACCATCCACCCACGCTGAAGCGTACCTGGGAAAGCCTAAAAGACGTGATGGCTCCGGGCGCGTTGGACCCGCTAATGAAGGAAATGATCTACATTGCTGTCAGCGCCACCAACAACTGCCAATACTGCATCCGTTCCCACACGGCCGCAGCCCGGCAGAAGGGGATGACGGACGACATGTTCGGAGAGTTGATAGCGGTGGTGGGAATGGCCAACGAGACCAACGGCCTGGCCAACGGCTACCAAATCAGGCTGGACGAGGCCCTGCAGGACTGATCATAGATTGCCCCCTTCGTCAGCCCGCTATGGTGTGGAGGCCGAGAGAGTAATGTCCCAAGGGTGTACCATAACCTTGGGTTCGGATTTAGTCCCACCGCACCGTAACCGCCCGCCCATCGTCCGGGTCCACGTGGTAACCCGCCCAATATCGCCCCAACCCAGTCCAACCGGTGGGGCCAATCTCAGGAGCTTGCCCCATGCGGGACAGTCAAGACACTGATCAGAAGATAGTGTTTAGAAAGCGGTGGGTGCTCTTAACGGGCTGGATCATGCTTCTGGCGGCGGCATTGCTTATCTCGTTCTCGCTCTACAAAATCGCATCCGGGGAATGGGGAATAGGTGGAGCCCTTATAATCTCGGTCCTTTTGATTTTCGGTGCGCTAGGAATCGGGATGGCGGGCGCGACTACGACCGTAACTTTCAATACCTATTCCGATTCCATAACCGTGACTCGAGGCTTCATTCCGATCTTCCTCTGGTGGTTAAGGACCAAAAGCATCTCAAGACTGTCTGTGTCGGAGGTTCGTGTTAGTTTCCGGGATTCGGAATACGTTTCTGAGTACCGCGTAGAGATAGTAACGACGTCAGGCAAAGCACTTATGTTGTTCAGGGACGAGAACTCAAGCGCTGCCAAAGATCTAGCGGACAGAATCAGGCGATGGAGCGGGCTGGGGTGTTGGATAGCCGGAATTCCTAGCTGACCCGGACCATGGACAGGCGGCTTGGCAAGAGTCCTGCTCCTGTGGTCTTGCTACAGCCCTATTGTCGCGGTCGCGTCATCGCTGACGGTCTACGCGCGGCACCACCAAACCCGCCATGTAGTAAACAGTTGGAGCCCCCAGCGCCACGCTGGCCACTCCGGCTATCAGGATGATGACTCCAGCTCCGATCACGAGATCGGTCACCCCGAACCCAACCACGGCTAGATTCAAGGCCGTCCTCAGAGCGACTCCGTCGATAGTGGACGCCCGCCTGGGGTCTTCCCGGTCCAACTGGGAATAGGGTCCCCACCGGCCCAGTGTGTGAGACTTGATAGCGTCGGCCTGCGCCTTTGCGGTGGCAGCACTGTTCACTGGGACTCCGGGGATGGCCGAGTCTTCGGTGGTGGTGATCTGCTCGTCGACCAGCTGCTGCTTTACTTCATCCCTAGTATTAAGGCCCTCGATAATGAAAAACAAGCCAGCGGCCACCAGAGTCAACCCGACGAATAATGTGGTAATCCAGGGTATGTGACGCCTGAAGACATAAACCATTGCATCCCTCCCATGTTCGGCCTGTCCCAGGTTCTCCTGCTCTAGTTTACAGGAAACTCCCAGATCAAATAGACTCCCCAAACCACGTGATCCTGTGGGATGCCTCGAACTATAGAACGGCATCCCGAGCACGTCAAATGGCATCCGATTCGCTCAGGCGCCCCACTCACTTGGGGTATCTGAGGTGGAACCCAGCAGTTGGCCAAAACTTAGGAGCCAGGCTTATATACCTACAGCCCGGCTCTCAGGTGGACGGCGCGCCTCTGGATAAAGGCTATTGGTATAGGTGGTACTTGTCCGGAGCGCCACGCGGACGGCCGGAAACGGGTCCCGCTCCCGGCTATCCTCTTCTGGTGGAGGGTACCGGGCGCGCGGAGTCTGAATGGCAGTTGCGCTCACGCCTTCTTAGGGTGGTCTTCAACTATCAGCCAACAACACCTTCACGATCTTCTTCGAGACCTTGGATTTGTAGGTTCTTCCAGCTTCTGTTTGGAAGTAAGCCCAAATAGGGGGCTTGATCCCCTCCCGTATTAACCTTTTCCGTGTACGGCTCAGATAGCTCCATGTGTCGCCGCTCTTCCCCTCATCAAGACTCAAAGGGAACGTCTTACCAAGTCCTTCCCCCATGAACCCGGTTTGTGTTCCATCTTTGTATCGCAATCCGCCCCCACTGAGGTGAATCGGCCTGCGCCCAGTATTTCGAGCAGTAATAACTAGACGAGTGTTCTCCTCAAATATCTCTTCGGGTACGACATCTGGCGAAACCTTCAGGTACGGATGTCCGCCCGCCGCTATGACGTAGCCAAACCTCACGTCGATCTTCATAGACGAGCGGTCTCTCCAAACTCCATAGGCCGTCCAGCATCCTACGATGGTGGCAGCTAGGGCTGCGTAGATTGCCACCCCTAATGTCACGAAATCCATTGTGTTCATTGATTCCTCTAGCTCGGCCCAGACCGATGCCGTCATCGATAGCAAAGGAGCGCCGATTCCGATCACTCGCTACTAACATACCAAATACCCGGTCAACGGAACTGACACGGCAAAAAATCAGCAGATCACGGACCCCACGCCGGTCATCTGCAACTCTCTGGAGCGGCAGGGCACCCAGAAAAGCAGTGGTAGAATGCGGCGAGACGGCAGGACTCTCGCTTGACATCGCCCAAATCCGGCCCAACCGACTGGGTCCACCTCAACATTCCGAAGAATCCCGATGCAAAGGAGAAAGAGTAATGGGTGATAAGGGTGGCAAAAAAGATAAAGCCAAAAAGGAACAACAGACACTGGCAAAACATACTCTAAAGGAAAAACGCAAATTGAAAAAGGAAAAGAAGATTTAGGGCGCTTTCACCATGCGGACGAAGGAGCGAGTCTGCTCGCTCCGCTCCTCGGCAACCGTGGCCTTAATGTTTTCTGACTGGGACACATCTGCTCCTTTCGTCCGAGCTTACTCTACCCTTCGGAAGGAGCCAGTACTCGCCACGAGGGGGCGTTCGTTATGCGACCGGTGCTGACATTGATCGGCTTTCTGACCCTAGCCGTCGTGGCGTGCGGGCCAGCAGCAACTCCGGCGCCCACAGCAGACGTGCCGACGTTCGCCGACGGGGAGGCCATCGCGGTTGTCAAAACGTGGCTGGCCGGGGTCACATGGGAAACGACTGGCGTAATCAGAACAGGGTCGGGTCTTGTTTCCCGGCCGAGGATTGCTTCCCAGCCATGTATTACTTACCTGCTCGGCTGTGAAGACGTGGCGGGGGTGGCCGTAGTGCAACACAACTGCTGGACCGAATACTATGGGCGCGGCTATGTATGGCAGGACAGCTACCTGGGCAACGGCGCGTGGTCAGTTACGGCATCGGACTCTGACGGCCCACCCCACTCGGAGTGGCGAGTCTTCGAACGCACCCTTCCAGTCATCCCGATTGAATCAGCCTACGCCAGGATAGGCTGCTTAATGCGATCTGAAGTGGATTCCAGTCCTGCATAGCTACCGTGCCCACCACCGCTGATTAAACCCAGATAAGCAACGACCTTCCGCTACCACTTGGGAACCTGGAAGATACGGCTTTAAGAGCTTCCCCCTAACGCACGTTCGAACCGACGGAGGGACCGCCGATGCCGCCTAGCGAGAACCAGGCATCAGCTTGGTATTTCCAAAGCCTCCGCAGCGGCTCAGAGCGTACCGCTCGCTTGTTCGCAGTCTGGGAAGGTCCCGGCCCTTTGTGAGGAGGGTACCGGTTATAATGGCTGTTGGCCTTCGGGCCGGGAAGGTAATGAGCTTACATGGGGGATAGGCCAACGGACACCAGCGGTACCAGAACACGTCGCAAGGTGTTCTATGGCTGGTGGATTGTGGCGGCGGGCAGCGTGATAAGTGCGCTGCAGGATGGCACCTACTTTTTTGGCTTCTCAATGTACTTCCTTCCCGTAACCCGTGACTTTGGCCTGAGCCGAGCGGCCACCTCACTGGTGTACGGTCTGGGACATTTGGAAGGCGGAGTTGTCGGGCCTGCCGCCGGGTACCTGGTGGACCGCCTGGGACCCCGGACGATGATAGCCATCGGCGGCGTTGTGGCCGGTCTGGGGTTTATTCTCCTGGCCACTACTCACAGCTTTGCCACGTTCCTTTTCGTGTACGTCGGTGTTCTTTCTCTAGGTATACACTCCGGCTTCAGCCACGGGGTCATGGCTGCGGTCAATCAATGGTTCATCCGCCGGAAGGCCCTTGCCATGTCCATAACCTCCATGGGCTTCTCTG
>CAJWBT010000118.1 GCA_913020235.1 uncultured Chloroflexota bacterium | reverse complement strand
GACGGAGGTGTACCAGGAAGGGGTCCGCATCCCGCCGATCCGCATTTACGACCGGTGGAAGCCCAACGAGGCGGCCCTGGAACTCCTTTTCAGCAATATGCGCATTCGCGGGGACCGGGAGGGGGACTTCCGCGCCATGCTGGGCACCTGCCGGATGGCCGAGGCCCGCCTGCGCCAGATAGTTGACCGCTTCGGGAAAGAAACTCTCAGGGAAAGTATCCGAGTGCTCCTGGAGCGGAACGAACGGCGCATGCGGCAAGGCATAGGCCGGTTGTCCCCCGGTGAGTACGTCCACGAAACCTACTTGGAAGGCGGCAAGACGGAGCTTCAACCATTGTTGATGCACCTGAAGCTGACCGTTGGGGAGGATAGCATCGTCGCGGACTTCACCGGCTCCTCAGCTCAGGCCCCAGGCCCCAGCAACGTCGGTCCCGGCCTCCTGCCTACCGGAATCTTCGTCGCCGCCAAGTCGTTCCTGGACCCTGAGGCCGACATCAATCACGGTTCCCTTCGTCCCATCCAGGTCACTGCCCCGGAAGGCACGTTGGTCAACTGCCGCCTCCCAGCAGCCTGCGGCGGCTCCGGTGAGGTCACCCGCATCATGGAAACCGTGGCCATGGCCGCCATCGCCCCTGCCTTGGAAGGAAGAGTGACCGGGGACATCAAGGGCGGCTCCAACCATGTCTACGTGGGTGGCATCGACACAAATACCGGTGGTCCTTTCGTTTTCTATGAGTATCCCGCAGCCGGCGTGGGGGCCTTCCACGGTGATGACGGCAACGATGTTGTCAGAAGCTGCTTTGAAAGCGACACCAGCAGTATGCAGCCCATCGAGGCGGTGGAGCAAAAGTACCCGCTGCGGATCGAGCACTTCGGCCTGCGGGAGGACTCCGGCGGCGACGGCCGGTGGCGAGGCGGGCTGGGATGCCGGCGTGCCGTCCGGGTCCTCAGCCCCAACGCCCAGTTTTCCGTTCTCTCGGACCACAACATCATCCCACCGTTCGGCGTTTGTGGCGGGGTCGCCGGCGCTCCCAACCGTTTCACGGTTATTCGTGATGGCAAGGAGGTTCTTCCGCCTTCCCTGCCGGGCAAGGTCAGCGGCTTCCCCCTCCGGGAGGGCGACATCGTCCTCTGCCAGACTTCCGGAGGCGGAGGATACGGTAACCCTTTGGACCGCGACCAGCAGGCGGTCCTTCAGGACGTTGCCGAGGGCTACGTCACCAGAGAGAAGGCGGCTCGGGTGTACGGGGTGGCCCTGGAGGGAGATATTGTGGAAATCTCCGCAACCGATGCCCTGCGGGAGCAAATGAAGGCCCTGCCGGTGGCCGCAACCATCAAGGCATGGAAGGGAGAAGAGTACTCTGGTGAGGCCCGGCTCTGCCTACTCAGCCCTGAGGCCGCCAAACAGCTCGACCTCGAGGAAGGCGGCCTCGTGGAGATTATCAACCCTCTCGGCGCGCCGCTGCGCGGCTGGGCAAGGATCGTGGAGGAGAATAGTTCGCCCGGCGTTGAGTGCTACCTGGGGACCGTGGGCAAGCGCATCCTGCGGGTGAAAGAGGGCGAAACGGTGACGCTCCGGTCTTTGCGCTTCGAAGCTGAGGATATCTCTCAAACCGTGCTCGCGTACGTTTCCTGGCACGCAGCGAGCCGCTAGTGTAGCGTTTCTGAATGGCTTGATGCCCGGTCCGTCAACCCGGCCCTTCCGCGGAAAGGGGAGCCAGCTAGCATTCCCCTGGATTCCGATTTCCGCCGGAAAGACGATCGCGGGGGCCGCAAAGCTATTTGCAAGATGGTGTGGCAGCGCGGTCAGGGAGAAGCCCTAAATCCTGGCGACGGCGTCTGAGAGGGTCTCTAGGGATCACCGGCTGTCTGGACCGGCATGGTACCAGCGTTTCGTCACTTCGATTGGGCGATTACCTCCTGGCCGAAGCGCCTGATGGTCTCTTCTTGCTGTGTGCCATAGGAAGTGATGAGCAACACCTCCACTCCCGCCCGCTCAATGGCCCGTGTCTTCTCCCGGCACTCGGCGGGCGTCCCGGCCACGGCGAACCGGTCTGCCAGGTAGTCGGTCAACCCCAGCTCGTCGCTCAGGGCGGCGTTTCGCGTCCGGCCCAGCTGCTCGTGCTGAGCCGGTACGTACTCGCGGAACAGGGTCGAAACGGACTCCTTGAGCGCCTCGGGCACGTGCTTTCCCTCCAGGGTGAAGCGAAAGGCGTGGTGAGCGCTGGCGGCCAAGGCCATCTTGATTTCGCCGATGGCCTGCTCCCGGCGGCCGGCGATGCTGCATTTGGCGAAGGCCCACACCTCGGTCGAACCCTCCCGTTTCCCGGCGGCCCGCTCTCCTTCCCGGATTCGGGCCACCGAGTCCCAGAGCACCTCGGACGTCAACCCGGTGTGGACCAGCACCGCATCGGCCTCCGCACCAGCCATGGCCAGGGTCTTGGGTCCTTCCGCCGACATGAGGAAGGGCACCACCGCGCTGGACCAGCGAACATGAATACTCCGTTCTTTGTACTGGTGGGTCTGTCCCGACAGCACGACCCGGACCGCATCCATGTACTCTTTGAGCTGGGCCAGCCGGGCCGGACGGAGCCCCAAGTTGAGCACGGCACTGTCGCCGGTGCCGATTCCTAGAAAAGCCCGTCCCCCGGAAAGGTCGTTGATCGAAGCGATGGCCGAGGCGGTGACCGCGGGGTGGCGGGTAAGGGGGTTGGTGACCGTCGGCCCGATCCGCGCTTTCTTGGTCGCCTGGGCCACCACGCTCAAGCTGACGTAGAGTTCCCGAGCCAACGACTGGGACTCGGCGACGCCCAGGTAGTCGAACCCTACATCTTCGGCGAGGCAAGCCCGCTCGGGAAGCCGGGCAAGATCGTCGGGCTGAAGGATTACGCCGAACTTCATGCTTTCCTTCCACAGCTGTCGCAGGATGCAAGCCCGAAGCGCCCGAGGGGCTGCCTTGCGGGTATCCGGTCACGGACCATCCCAATATCGCTGACGCCCAATCACAAGCTGGTGCTCCGGGGCCTCTTGGCAAACTGCCCTGGCTTGATTGTCTCCGGGCTGGTGCTCGTCGCCGCCGCGCCTGGACGGGCCGAGGAGTGACTGCTAGCCGGGTTTCCTTTCAACGAACTCGAACATGATCCCGCCCAGGTCGGTGGGGTCCATGTAGGCGTGCCTGGACCCTTCCCTGAAAGCGCTCTGCATGACACCAATCCCCTGTCGCTGCAAGGTAGTCACTGCCTTGTCCATGTCAGGCATGCGAAAGCCTATATGATGGACCCCTTCGCCCTTGGTTTTCAAGAAATCGGTGTGGATAGGGCTCCCGTCGAGAACCTCGATCAGCTCCAGCTCAATGGGCCCCAGGTTGGCGAAGGCGGTCCGGTAGGTATAGGGCCCCGTTCCCACGACCACCTGCTCCGGCGGGTAGGTTCGCTCGTTTATTTCCCAGGGACCGATACCGAAGGTTGACGACAGGCGGCTGATTGTACTGTCCATATCTTTTACCACAACGCCTATGTGGAGCTGCTGGGGCAGGGCTATCGGATCAACTTTGGATTCCACGGTTGCACCTCCGAACTGTTTTCACCCATTTGGGAATGCCTGGTCAGGGGCCACGTCCCCGGCCTGTGATCTTATCCGAAATATCTCATTAAGAGAAGGCTCGGCCTTTCCCGTCGAGACCATCGACCCCAAAGTTTCTTGACCCGCGGGGGTCGTGTATAATCCAGGGGCGTCGCCTGGTTGAGAGGCTAACCAACGGGCCCATCGACATGCTCGGGGCACGGGTCCCGGCGATGTAGGGGCGATTGGCCAATCGCCCCTACGGGTTAGACCTGTCGAACCATGGCGGCGGGTTGCCAGATAGACACAGAATCGGAGGAGCCGATGGTCACGACGAGCGGAGGTCTCCAGCAGCTGCGGGAGCGGGTCCTGGATGCCGGCCTTTGCACATTTTGCGGCGCCTGTAGCGGCCTGTGCCCGTACCTGAAGCCCTTCCAGGGCAGGGTTGCCGTGATGGAGTCATGCCCGGTCACTTCCTCCCGGTGTATCTCCTTCTGCCCCCGCTTCGAGTTTGACCTGGACACCGCCAGCGATCGGCTCCACGGCGTCCACTATCGTGGCGAGCCCCTCGGTGAGGTGCGGCAGGTGCTGGTGACCCGCAGCACCGATGCCGGGGTACGGTCCCGGGCGCAATACGGCGGGACCGTTACTACCCTGATACGGGCCGCCCTGGAAGAGGGGACGATTGAATCGGCCGTTCTGACGCGCAATCAAGGGGGGGTTCCCCGCGGCGTGGTGGCTTCTACTCCGGAGGAGGTCCTGGGGTGCGCCGGCTCGAGCTACCTGGCCGCTCCCACCCTGGAGGCCCTGAACCGAGATAACGGAGAGGGCCCGCTAGGAATCGTGGGAACGCCGTGCCAGCTCCAGGCCGTTGCCGCCATGGCGGCTTCGCCCTACGCGGAACGGAGCAACGCCCCAAGGGTCACCTTGCGCATCGGTCTCTTCTGCACCTGGGCCCTCTCCTACGCTTTTCTCTCCCGGTTGGCCCAGGTGGCTTCCCCGGACGAGGTTGCCAAGACCGACGTGCCGCCGCCCCCCGCTGCGGTATTCGAGGTCCACGCCAACGGGAGCCGCACCAACATCCCATTGGAGGAAGTACGGACCTATATTCGTCCGGCGTGCGACCTGTGCCCCGACATGACCGCCGAGTTGGCCGACGTATCCGTTGGCTCCGCCGAGGGCATCGAGGGCTGGAACACCTTGCTGGTGCGCACGGAGGCCGGCGCCCGGCTCGTGGAAACCGCCCTGGCACGGGGTCTCCTGGAAACGGGGCCGCTGCCGGAAGCCAACTACGAACATCTGGCGGAGGCGGCGATGAACAAGAAGCGGCGGGCCTTCCGGCGCGTGGCGGAGCGCACCGGTGATGCCGGAGACCTGCTGTTCATGAAACTTAACCGGGAAGTCGCGTCGCGCTTGATCCAGGACTAGCCGGTCTTCCTCTGTGCCGTGAAAAAGATGCCGAGGTAACGGAGAAATCCCCCTGTATCCCCCTTTTATAAAGGGGGACTGAGGGGGATTTGGCCACATTCAAGGGCCACTAGTGGAGGTAGAAGATGCCAACCCTCGCCGCCAACGCACCTGGAGCCAGAGAGCTACTCCTAGGCAATGAGGCCATCGCCCGCGGCGCCCTGGAGGCCGGGGTGCGGGTGGCGGCCGGCTATCCGGGAACCCCCTCCACCGAGGTGCTGGAGGCCTTGGCCCGTGTCGCCGCCGAAGTGAACATGTACGTGGAGTGGTCGGTCAACGAGAAGGTGGCCGCGGAGGTTGCCGCGGGGGCGGCGACCACCGGGCTGCGGGCGCTCGCGGTGATGAAGCACGAGGGGCTCAACGTGGCGCTGGACTTTCTGGCCCACCTGAACCTGATAGGCGTCCCCGGCGGGTACGTCATCGTCGTGGCCGACGACCCCGAGGGCTGGTCCAGCGCCGCGGAGAACGACTCCCGGCCCATCATCCGCTGGCTCAACATGCCTCTGCTGGAACCGTCCACGGCCCAGGAAGCCAAGGAGATGACCCGCTGGGCGTTCGAATTCTCGGAGGAGTTCCGGCTCCCATGCGTCGTACGGGGCAGCACCCGGGTCTCCCACGCCACGGGACTAGTGGAGTTTGGGCCTATCTCCGACGTGGTCCCAACCTCGCATCTGGACACCTCCCAGACCTACGTGCCCACGCCGATCATTCCCAAACATGCTGCCCTGCTGGAGAAGGTGGAGAAGATCCGGGAGCGGTTCGAAGATTCTCCATTCAACTTCTACGAGGGCCCCGACAGTGCCGACCTGGTGGTGGTCGCCGCCGGAAGCTCGCGCCTGTACGCCGCCGAGGCGCTGGAGTTTCTCGGCTTGCATGACCAGGTGGGCATCCTGCACCTGGGCACCACCTGGCCCCTGCCGGAGCGGTTCATCCTGGAACACATTGCCCGAGCATCCCGCATCATGGTGACCGAAGAGATCGACCCCTTCCTGGAGGGCAGCCTCCGCAGGCTGGCGGCGGAGAATCAATGGCCCGGCGGCCCGGAGCGAATCTACGGCAAGGAAAGCGGCCATCTGCCGCGCTGCGGCGAGCTGACGCCCACGACCCTCATCGAGGCAGTGGCGGGCGTGACGGACGTGGAATATCAGATGGTGGATGCCAGATACCGGGACGAGGCCCAGAGGGTGGGCGACACCATGGTCGTAGCGCGGGAGGCGGTCTGGTGCGCCGGCTGTCCCCACCGGGCAAGCCTGTGGTCCATCAAGAACGCCCAGCGGCTGGACGGGAGGGACGGAATCGTCACGGGGGATATCGGGTGCTACGCCCTCGACCGCCGAGGAGTCGGGGGTTACAACATCACCAGGACCGCTTCAGCCATGGGCTCGGGGGCCGGCATCGCCTCGGGGCTTGGGAAGCTGCGCCAGTTCGGCAACGACCAGCCGGTGGTGGCCCTGTGCGGGGACTCAACGTTCTTCCACGCCGCCGTCCCGGCGCTGATCAACGCCCAGTATAACCGCTCCGATTTTGTTCTGGCGCTGCTGGACAACGGGGCCACCGCGTTGACCGGCTTCCAGACCCACGCCGGTGTGGGCCGCAATGCCATGGGGGCCGAGGCGCCTCGCGTGGACGCCGAAGCCATGGCCCGGGCCACCGGCGCCACCGTGGAGGTGGTTGACCCCTACAACATAGACGATTCGACGGACAAGGTCGTGCACCTGATGCAGGACGAAGCGGAAGGCGTCAAGGTGCTGGTCTTCCGCCACCCGTGCATCCTCCTGCGGCCCCGGGACGCCAAGCCCGAGTTCCAGGTGACGGTAGACCCGGAACGGTGCCTGGGGGAGGCGTGCGGGTGCGCCAGGTACTGCATTCGAGCGTTCAAGTGCCCCGGTCTGAGTTGGGACCGGGAACTCGGGAAGGCGCGTATCGACGACGCTGTGTGCATCGGATGCGGGGTGTGCGCCTCCATCTGCCCCGAGGGGGCCATAACCAAGGAGCCGTATCATGGCTGAGGCGACGTTGTTGCACGACCCCTGTAATGTCATCGTATGCGGCGTCGGTGGACAGGGCAACGTACTGGCGGCGCGCCTGGCGGGCAAGGTCCTGGCGAAGCTGG
>CAJWBT010000117.1 GCA_913020235.1 uncultured Chloroflexota bacterium | reverse complement strand
TGCTCCCAATCCCAGGTGTACTTGGTGTCGCACCAGCTACAGGCCAGGTTGCACAGGGCCAGCCGGAGGAACACCGACGGGGTCCCCATCGTTACTCCTTCCCCCTGGAGGGAGTAGAAGATCTCCGGCTGCCCATTGGGCTGCTTGCTTACCTTGAGCACGGTTTAAATCCCTCCCAGCCGCGTCAACAAGGGGTCCTGGAGACCCGCTTCCTGGAAGCCCTTGGCCCGAAGGATGCAGCTATCACAGGTGCCGCAGGGCGTCTGCCCGCCGTGGTAGCAACTCCAGGTATGCTCCAGGGGCGCCTTCAGGTCCAGGCCCATCTTCACAATCTCGGCCTTGGACATCTGAATTATTGGCGTCTCGACCTGGATGGGCACCCCGTATTGGGTCCATAGCTTGCTACCGTAGCCGAGGGCCTCGGCCATTCTCTGGAAATACTCTGGGCGGCAATCGGGGTAGCCGCTGTAGTCGATGGCGTTGGGCGCCATGAAGAGCTTGGCCTCCACTTGTTCCGGATCAGCTCCTTCCACCTCGATCGCATGGAGAATCCCGCTTTCCAGGTACGCCGCGGCCAGGGCCAGGAAGAAGGTGTTGCGCAGCGGCACATAGGTAATCGGTATACTGACACCCATCTGCTCGGCGGGCCGGTCCTCGGGAATGGGGAACCGCTCCGGGTTAGTCAGCGCCGAGTACCAGGCTACCTGGTGAAAAAAGGAGATGTCCAGCAGGTGGTGGCGAATCCCCATCATCTCCGATATCTTCCGGGCGCATTCAACCTCCTTGCTGTGGCTCTGGCCGTACTGAAAGGTGAGGGCGGTTAGATCGTCGGTTAGCTGGCGGGCGTGGGCCGTGACGGTGGTGGAATCCAGGCCGCCGGAGAGGAGGCTCACGGCATACTGTGTCACTATTCCGCCCCCTCTTCACTGTACTCGGCGTACTGGTTGAGGGACTCCCATAGCCTGACTCTGGCCGGGACCACGCCACAAAGCTCGGCCACCTTCTTGAACAGCTCCCGGCTAATCACCTCACAGGTGGGATTTTCCGCCTGGAACCGGTAAAGCCTCCCCTTGGCCGCGAGAGCGAGCCCGGCGATCAGCTCGGTATCCCGGCTGTTGACCAAGAAAGCATGGTCCCAATTGTCGTCGATCCAGGCCCTGATCCGGCCCCGCAGCTCGGTGAAGTCGAACACTAGGCCCAGAGAGTCAAGAGCGGGGGCTTCCAGGAAAATCTCGGCGCGGTAGGTATGGCCGTGGGGGAAGGCGCACTTGCCCTGGTAGTCCAGCAACCGGTGGCCGCTATCGAACACAATTTCAATTCTGATCAGGTGCATTTCCCGCCTCGCTGCCGGCGTACTCCACCGAAACAGACGTATGGATTCCGCCCCGGAGCCGGTAGTCCAGGGTCACCTTCATGGACCGGGGCCGGCATACCGCCACCAAGTCTTTGAGGATTCGATTGGCGGCGTGCTCCTGGACGATGCCCACGTCCCGGTACGACAAGAGGTAGTATTTCAGGGACTTGAGTTCGATGCAGCTCTGGCCGGGCACATACAGGATCTTGAGAGTTCCGTAATCGGGTAATCCGGTCCAGGGACAGACCGCCGTGAACTCGTCGGTGTCCACCGTCACCTGGGACTCTTGGTCCGGATATTCGTACTGAAAAACCAGCAGGCACCGGGCGTCGATGGCCTGCTCGTCTTTGACGGGTAACGCGCGGCCCAGGTTTTCGTACTGCTCTTTCAGTTCTGGTATAGTAGCCATGGGGCCTTCCTCCTTGGACCGGAACTCGGCCATGGGAACATGATAGGCATCCCGGGATGGCCGTGTCAAAGCTATTCGATCAGAGTCAGGGAGACGGCGCAGGGACCCGTGGAGCAATTCTTAGAGCGCATACTGGCCCTGGTCGCCAATTTTGCCGATAGCATCGTAGACCCCCTGCCGGTGGGCTACGCCTTCGGCGCGGGGATGGTAGCCACGGTGAACCCGTGCGGGTTCGCCCTGCTGCCCGCCTACATCGCCTTCTATCTCAGCGACAACCCCCATGGCTCCGTCGAAGAGCACCTTCCGGCTCGACTGCTCAAGAGCCTGTTGATCTCCCTCATGGTAACCCTTGGGTTCGTGCTGCTGTTCGGTGTGGTGGGGCTGGTAATCAGCTCCGGTGGCCGGTTCATCGTCGACGTGATGCCCTGGGCCGGCCTGGCCGTCGGCGTGCTGATGCTGGCGCTGGGAGCGTGGCTACTTGCCGGGAAGCGCAACTTCTACCTGGGAGCGGCGACCCGCTTGTCCGCGAGGATCAACGTTGGAAAGGGCGGCAATATCCCTTCCTACTTCTTGTTCGGAATCGCTTACGGCATCGCCTCCCTGAGCTGTACCCTGCCGATCTTCTTGATCGTCGTGGTCAGCTCTTTGACCGGCTCCAGCTTCGTGAGCGGGATGTCCCAGTTCCTCAGCTATTCCCTGGGAATGGGGGCAACCTTGCTGGTGCTGACCGTGGGGATAGCAGTGTTCAAAGGCGTAGCCGCCACCTACATGCGCCGTATTGTGCCCTACGTCGAACGAGCCAGCGCAGGCATGGTTGCCCTGGCCGGCGTCTTCATCGTCTACTACTGGCTGACCATCGGCGACCTGGGAGATAGTATCAAGGGTTTCTTCTGAGCCGCCATGCCCTGTACTGGAACCATCGGCTACCAAGACCGCCCTCCTGAACCCAATGCTTTGGGCGCCCCAACAACGGTCTTTTTATTCGACGGTCTTTCTATTCGGGGGAAATCCCCCCTAACGGGCAAGGCGCCCGAAGGTGTACCGACACCCAAAACAGGAGTTATTGTATGGCTTATACGCTGGCTAACCTGGATGCCATGAGCATATCCGAGGCCCAGGACCTGCCCCTGGCGGAGCGGGACCGGTTGCTGGACCTGATCATCGCCGACGGCCGGGGGCAGTCCACCGACCAGACCTCGTACCGCACCGGCCTCTACAGCGACTATTTCGAAGAGGACCTGACGCGAATGCTGAAGGTGAAGGCCGTGAAAGTCCTGTGCCGGGGCACCACCGCCTCCGGGTTTGACGGAACGCTGGTGGGCGGCACCGAGGCCGAGCAGTACCGGGCCGGCTTCCAGCACGTGAAGACCACGCTGGAGGCCGCCGGGAGCGGGTTCAGCCGGGTAGTCAGCCTGGTGGTATACCTGACCAACATGGAAAACTGGGGGCAGTTCAACGAAATCTACCGGGAGTTCATCGCCAACCCGCCGTGCCGGGCGGTGATCGGGACCACCGGCCTGGCCCAGAAACCCCTGACCATCGAGATCGTCCATTGCACCGCCTACAGGGTGGCGCCGTGATCTGACAGGTTCCTGTATTAATTCGCCGCGGGGACTGAAATGCTAGATTTGGGCGATCAACCGGCCAGAGGGGTCCATGCGCATCTGCTCTTTGCTGCCCAGCGCCACGGACCGGCCTTAAGTCTGACCGGCAGGATGCTTAGTGCCTATCCAAACACCTGCGGCTGCGGTCCGACAAGCTCACCACGGACGGGGTAGAACCGTTGCCCTGAGCCGGTCGAAGGGCGGGGCCTCAACCAACCAAGAAGTTGCTGGATAGGCACTTAACCCCGCTCTGAGCCGCCGGCGGTTCGAGCGCGGGTTGCTTCGTCCCGGCCCTCCGTAAACGCGCTTCTAATTGAGCCGGGGTCCTCTGAATGGGTTGCGCCGGGCCACTTCCTCCTGAAGGGTACGGTTCACGTCCCTGAGCAGCGGCAACAACCGCTCCAGCCGCTCCCCGGCGGTGGACACCTCCAGCAGCTCCTGCCGCACGTCATTGGGCAGTTCCAGGTTGGCGGCCACGGCGTAGGATAGCAGGACCGGGTCCTGGGGCACCACAACCCGGTCCGTCCACCCACCGGTCAAGGTGGTCAGGCTGCGCAGCAACCCGGCGTACTCGCCGCCGATTTCGGTGGCGATGTCCGGCGGAACATCCCCAGGCTCCTCCTCGAGGTACCGGACCTGACCCACCAGGTGGGGGAGCCGCCGATCGATCTCCACCGTCGCGAACCGTCGTTGGCCCCTGGTGACGATATTCATCCGCCCCTCTTCCAGGTGCTCAACGCGAAGAATTCGGGCGGACGTGCCTATCTGAAACGGCTCCGCCGGGCCGCCCACCTCTTGACCTTCTTTGATCAAAACCACCCCGAACGGCTCCTGCCGATCAACACAGTCGCCGATCATGGTCTTGTACCGCTCCTCGAAGATGTGCAGCGGCAACACCATGCCGGGGAACAAGACCACGTTCAAGGGAAATAGGGGCAGGGTGATCGAATCGTCGCTTGTTATGTCATTCGACTCATCCATGGCGCAACGTGGTATATTATCTCACCCCCGTGGCCCATGCTGCACGACTAGCCCAAGGTCAGTGACGGCGGGCCAGGAAGACCGAGCGGCGTTGGGGATTCGCGCACCTCGAAGAGCAGCAGATGGCGGGATTGGTGCGGCAGGAGGCGTGAAAATGACCCGGCTTCCTCATAAGTGGTGGGCTCTGGTAGTATAATCCCCCAAGGAATTTTGGATTGGAGGCTCTGCCATGCCCGTCGAAAAAGCCTCTCCGGAGCTGGACCGCATCGTACCGTCGGACCTGGAGATCGAACACCTGGCCGACGGTTTCGGTGGCGACCAGGGACCCGCCGAGGGTCCCCTGTGGTGGAAAGAAGGGGGCTACCTCCTCTTCAGCGATATTCACAACAGCCGGCGAATGAAGTGGTCTCCCAAAGATGGTGTGAGCCTATTTCTTGAGCCCACCAACCAGGCCAACGGCCTTACCCGAGACCTTCAAGGCAGGCTCATCGCCTGTGAGCACGAATCCAGGCGTGTGACCCGGCTGGAACTCGATGGGAGCCTCACCGTCCTGGCCAACAGCTACAAGGGGAGGCAGTTGAACCGGCCCAACGACGTGGTGGTCAAGTCCGACGGCAGCATCTATTTCACCGACCCGTGGACTCACCGCAGAAACAGGGAACAGTGGGACCTGGACTTCGCCGGTGTATATCGACTCTCGCCGGATTTGGGGACCTACACCTTACTGGTCCAAGATTTCGTCCTGCCCAACGGCCTGGCCCTTTCTCCCGATGAGAGTGTGCTCTATATCAACGATTCGCGCATGGGGCACATCCGGGCCTTCGACCTGCTGCCGACGGGAGCGCTGTCCCTGCCCACCGACCGCGTCTTCTGCGACTTGCGCGGGGAGCGGTCCGGCGTGCCCGACGGCATGAAGGTGGACGTGGAAGGGAACATGTATTGCGGAGGTTCCGGCGGAATCTGGATCATGGACCCTTCGGGCAAGCACCTGGGTACCATCGTGCATGGCGAGTCGGCGACCACCAACCTGGGCTGGGGCGGCGACGACTGGAAGACCCTGTTCTTCACCACCCGCACCTCACTGGGCCGTGTCCAGCTGAGGATTCCGGGCATGCCGGTGCCCACCGCCAAACCGGCGTGATCTCTCTCCAAGCCCCCACCGGGCCGTTGTCCGTTCAACAGACAAACTTGCGAGGAGGCTACCAGATGGCACGGCTATCGAACGTCACCAGGGACCAGCTAAAGCCCGAAGACCAGAAATACTTCGACGAAATCGTGGGCACCAGAGGGAGCATCCGAGGGCCTTATGGAGCCATGCTCCACAGCCCCGATCTTGCCGCCCGCGTGGCCTCCACTGGTGCCTATGTCCGGTTCGAGTTCGACCTGCCCAACTCTCTAAAAGAGGTCCTCGTCCTGACCGCCGCCCGGGAGATCGACTCCCAGTACGCGTTCACCGCCCATGCCAAGCTGGCCCGGGAGGCCAATGTCTCCGAGCAAACCATCCAGGCAATCGCCCGGCGCACTGCTCCCAAGGGCCTTTCCGGCGACGAGGAGATGTTGGTCAAGTACGCGCTGGAGCTGCTGCGGGAGCACAAGATCAGCGACGCCACCTACAACGCGGTCCAGGACCGGTTCGGCGTCCGAACGACGGTGGAGCTGACCGGGCTCCTCGGCCACTACGCGCTGGTGGGCATGATTCTGGCCGCCTTCGAGGTCGACCTGGTCCCCGGAATGACGGCCGAGCTACCCATGTAGACCCGCTGCTCCGGTCCCCGGCCGGCCGGCTTCACGCCAGGGCGTCCCGCAGCACTTCCACCAGGTGCCGGGCCGTGCGTCCGGTACCCTGCTCTATCTGTTGGCGGCAGGAGACGCCCGACACTGCCACTTCCCAATCGGCGCCCTTGGCGTTGACCGCCGGGAAAAGCGCCTGGTCGCCGATCGCCATGGAGACCTGGTAGTGCTCCCGCTCGAAGCCGAAAGACCCCGCCATCCCGCAGCAGCCTGCGTTAACCTGCTCCACTTGATACCCCGGCGCCAGGCGCAGCGCTCGCATCGAGTTGTCCGTCCCCGCCAGGGCCTTCTGGTGGCAGTGGCCGTGGAACAGCACTTTCTTGGACACGTCCCGAAACTCTAGCTCCAGCTCTCCCCTGTCGTGGAGCATCATCAGGAACTCATCGATCATGAACGCGTGCTTTGCCAGCATGCGGGACTTCTCGTCCTCCAAGAACTCCGGGTACTCGTCCCGGAAGGTGAGCAGGCAGCTCGGCTCGCAGCCGACTATGGGGATGCCCTGGCCGGCGTAGGCGTGAAGCAGGTCCACGTTGTAGCGGGCCTGGGCAGCGGCCTCATCCAGCAAGCCCTTGGAAATCATCGGCCGGCCGCAGCAACCGGCGTTTGCCAACTCCACGCGGAAGCCCGCCGCTTCCAAAACCTCCACGGCAGCCTTGCCTACCTGTGGGTAGTTGTAGTTCATGAAGGTGTCGTTGAACAAGACAACGGTGCGTCCCCCGTTCGCTCCCCCCTTACGAAGTGGGGCTTCAGGGGGATTCCCCTTCCGCCGCGAGCTGAACCACTTGGGCAATGTCTGCCGGACGAAGGGCGGGAGCGACCGCTTGGGATGGACCCCTAATACCCTCCCAGCCACCAGCTTGCCCAGGGGGCTCCGGGCTGCCCAGGTGGAGAAAGGGGCGAACTTGCTGCCCAGCCGGTTAACCCGGTTGATATGGGCAAACACCTTGTTCCGCAGCGGCCTGCCGTTGGCCTTGTGGTACCGGTCCAGAAACTCGTACTTGAGCTTGGCCATATCCACCCCGGAATCGCAC
>CAJWBT010000116.1 GCA_913020235.1 uncultured Chloroflexota bacterium | reverse complement strand
AGGCTTCCAGCGAGAGCCGTTGTACATCTTCTCGTAGAGACGCTCCGAGTACATCGGGTCTTCGCCCACCAGTGCCGGCGCTAGATCGTGCTCCACTATCGCTTTGACCGTGGGCGGGCTGCCCAGGGAAGCTCCAAGCCCCGTGAGCCCCTCGTCTGTCTCCACTTGAATCAACACCGAGTCGCTCTTGACCCTGGTGCCAAGGTCCGTCCGGTGCTGCCGCTCCTCGGGGATCGGGCTGGATAGGGGTATGGCGCGGACATTGGTGATCTTCATGTATTCCCCCTCATTTGGTATGTTACGCCCGGTAGGCCGCGCCGTTCAGCCAGACCGCGGCGGTTGAGTCCGCCACAAATCGAGCGGCCGGTGCGCCGACCGATCTCTGTGTCATCCTCCGCCCGTCTTATTGGAGGTATCGGGGCCAAACCCCCGCGACTCCGGACTGCTCCGAGCCCCCGCCGACGCCCCTTGGCGGGGTGCGGCCTCTGTATGCTCACCCCGGGCGGCCCGGCACCGGGCCCATGTTGAGGATACGCTGGGGTGCACACAAGCTCAAGGGGCCCACGACCCAGTAATCTCGGCACATGGGCCTACCGATCTTGGTCGGCTGAGACTACGTAAGCGTACAGGCACGCGGTCCCCGCAGTCTGGTATTATAGATCGAAAGATTGAACTCGATTGCCATCGGGAGTTCCAAGACGTATGGCTGCTGAGAACGGCGAAGCCAAGGGAAGATGGCCCCTCAACATGCACCGGCTAAGGTGGCTGGCGATCGTGCTGCCGGTGGTGTTTCTTTCATCCCTGGATGTATTGAGGCACACCGCCCTATCCGGACTTCTCCACACCGTTCCAGGATTCATTGCCGTCAACTCCGCCATGGTCGTCGGGGTCATCATCTTCTCGTACGCCATTTTCGGGCTGGTTGGCAAGTTGCAGCAAAAGGTCATGGATCAGAACCGCCAGCTCCAGGGGCTGAACAGCATCGCCAAGGCCGCGGCAGCCAAACCAGGCCTGGTGGAATTGCTCGATACCAGCTTGGACAACATCCTGTCAACCATGAGGGCGGATGCCGGCCTGGTCTGCCTGGTGGACATGGCTGAAGAGGAGCATTCCGCGGTCTGCCACAAGGGGTTTTCCACCGAATTGGTGGCTCGCATCCAGAGGACCAAGCTCCAGGACGACCCCATGGCCGCCCAGGTTGTCCGGACCGGCGAGATTGCGGTCTTGGAGCGGCTCTTCGACGACCCCAGGGTCTCGGAGGTGGCCAAGCAGGAAGGGGTCAGGTCAGGCCTCAGCGCTTCGTTGAACTTCGAGGGCGATGTCACCGGAATCCTGGTGGTTGCCACTCGGGGTGAGCGCCACTTTACATCTGACGACCAGGAGTTCCTTCATGGCATCGGGGGACAGCTGGGGATGGCCATCCGCAATGCCACCTTGTATGAGGAGGCCCAGCTTCGGAACCGGGAGCTTAGGGCACTTCTCGAAGTAGGCAAGGCGGTCGCTTCCTCACTCGACCTCGACGAGCTGCTCAACAGGTCGCTGGATACGATCATTGAGGTGACTTCCGCGGAAGAGGCGGAGATCTGGCTTGCGGGCCCCGAAGATCACCTGACCCTGGGGTGCCACCGGGGGCCGCACCGGGAGAGCTTCCTTGAACGGACCGAGTTTCATCTGGGTGAGGGGATACCCGGGATCGTGGCGAAAGAACTGGAACCCATAGTGGTGCACGACCTTGCTTCTGATCCCAGGTTCTTGAGGCAACGAGTGGTCGAGGAAGGGTTCAACACGTTCTGCGCGCTTCCGCTTCGGCATCAGGCAAAGCTGGTGGGTGTTCTCACGGTAGCCGCACTCTCGGCGGAGGCGCTGAAGAAGCCGCGAGAGATTCACCTGCTCGAAGGTATCGGAGAGCGTTTGGCCATTGCCGTTGAAAATGCCCGTCTCTACCAGCAGGTCCAGGACCTGGCGGTCTTGCAAGAGCGAGAGCGCATCGCGCGGGAGATGCACGACGGGATGGCCCAACTGCTGGGCTATATCAATACCCAGACCATCGCGGTCAGAAAATTCCTTTCCGACGGGAGGGTCGAGCAAGCGAGGGTGGAGCTCACCAAGATGGAGGACACGGCCCGGGACCTGTACGCGGACGTTCGAGAGGGAATTCTGGGCCTCAGACTGGCCTCGATGCGGCACGAGGGGCTGCTTCCGGCGCTGCGCGAGTACACCGAGCGCTATATGGAGATGTCCGGTATTTTCGTTGAGATCGAAGTGCCCCCCGAAGCGGAGAAGTCACAGCTACCTCCATCGGTCGAGATTCAGCTCATGAGGGTGGTGCAGGAGGCGTTGACGAACGTCAGAAAGCATTCCAAGGCCAGCACAGTGCAGGTAAAATTTGAACCCAACGGCAACGATGAACTCCTGGTGATAATAGCCGACGACGGGCAGGGGTTTGAGCTGGACAGGCCCCGCTTGACGGGGTGGCCGCGGTTCGGCCTTCAGACCATGCGGGAGCGGGCGGAGGCGGTGGGCGGGGCCCTCAAGATCGATTCGGCGGCCGGCAAGGGGACGAGTGTGGAGATACGCGTACCGCTGCCGCAGCTAAACAACTAGGCAATTGAAGAAATGAAAGTCCTTTTGGTGGATGACCATGCGCTCTTTCGAGCCGGGCTGACCAGTCTCCTCAACGCCTGGGGTGTGGATGTCGTCGGCCAAGCGGGAGACGGGCAGGAGGCTATCACCCGGACCCGCGAACTCCAGCCGGACCTCCTCTTCATGGATATCAACATGCCCACCCTCGGCGGCCTCGAGGCCACCAGGGCGATCAAGTCTGAGTTCCCGGGCGTGAAAGTGATCATGCTCACGGTCTCGGATGACGATCAGGACCTGTTTGAAGCCATCAAGAGCGGCGCCGACGGTTACCTGCTGAAGAACCTCCGGGAGGAGGAGTTCGCCGAGCTGCTGGCCCGGGTCAGCCGAGGAGAGCCGATAATGTCTCCGGGCCTGGCAAGAAGGCTTCTTCAAGAGTTCGCCCGGCTCAAGGATGAGCCGCCCAGCTTGGACCCGGGCCGTGCGGGCTTGACTCCTCGGGAGCAGGAGGTCCTCGAGCAGTTGACCCGAGGGGCCACCAACAAAGAGATCTCTGCCGCCCTCTTCATCTCCGAGAATACGGTCAACTACCACATGAAGAACATCATAAGCAAGCTGCATCTGAGGAACCGCGCCCAGGTGGTTGCCTGGGCCGTGTCCCACGGGTTTGCCACCGAGTCCACCAGCCAGCTCTGACGCTCTTCTCCCGGCCTCCCGCAAGATTTTCGTGAAGGCAGCCCATCCGCCGCAGACGGATGGGCTGCCTTCACGATGTCCCCTCCGGTGTGAGGTTACTCCGGGAACCGGCTTTGCCTCAAAACTGTCATTCCGAGGAGCGAAGCGACGAGGAATCTGGTGCGGGGTTCCTTCTCGGCAGCGTGGACCCACTACCCCAGACCCCTCGCTTCACTCGGGGTGACATATTCCAGAGTACTTTTAAGGCAAGGCCCCGGGAACCGGTTAAAGAAGCTCTTGGCGGCGGCCCCAGTCCCTCCAGCCCATCTCCGGCGCCCCACTATTGAGAAGGGTAGGTTCCGGCCGAAAGGAACCTACCCTTCTTCTGTGTTCAAGACTACCACCAATGGTGTTCTTGGGACGGCCGTTTACCCGCATAGTATTTTCCAGGCCAGACAGTAAGTCACCAGTTCGGAGGCCGTGATATGGGAGTCGTTCGGGTCGCGATGCTCAGTAATCGCTCTCTACTCTCCGCCGGGGTTCAGAGGCTGCTGCAGGGAGTGGACGGCCTTGAGCTAACCATTGTGGCGGCCGATGACCCGGAGGCGGCGGCCAAACTGAGAGAGCTCGCGCCCAAGGTGATCGTTTTGGACTCGGGCGATGCCTCCCTCGGTGAAGGGGTTGTCACCCAGATGCTGGAGGAGCATCCCCGGGCCCGGGTTGTCACCCTGAACCTGAATCACGCGGGGATCGACGTGTACCGGATGAGACGGGTCCACCAGACCAACGTTGACGGGCTCCTTGAAGCAATCCATGGAAAACGGAAGCAAGCCAATAACCGGGGCCGGCTAGGCAGCGGAGGTACCGCTCCCGAGTCCAACGGCGGCGGCCACGCCGCCACCGTCACCTGCGGCGACGCAGCAGGTTGCGGCGGCCCCGACATCAAGTTCCACTGAAGCGCATGACGCGAGGGAAGACCCCCGACGAAATCCGCGGCGCCCTGGGGCGGGTGGACGCGATGGGTTTCCTAAGCATGAGCCAGGAAAAGATCGAAGCGGTCTCGGTGTATCTGCGATGGCTGGCGACTCAACTTTTGTGATGCGGGGATCGAGAACACGATGAAGCGCCGGTTGAGATTTGGGAAGCGACATGTAGCCGTCCTCGCGCTGTTGATCCTCCCGCTGTTGGGATGCGGCGCCGGCGCGGGCTCAGGCGTGGAGTTCAAGCCGGCGGCCGTGGAAGCGCGGGAGACGGATTCCGTGACGGCCGGCCCTCTGGTAGGCGAGGCGGAGCCTGTGTCTTCCCGGCTGGGGTTCGTCCAGAAAGGAGAGGCCACCGCAATGGAGAACGGAGGCCGTGTCGCTCTGGGCGAGGACAAAATCGCCGAGATATTTCTGGCCCCGTACCCTCCCGACTGGAACACCGACCTCAACCTTTTCCTGCTGGAAAAGGAAACCTTTCAACCGGTCACCGACGTGGACGTGGACCTGGAATACGAGATGGTCTACATGGACCATGGGATCGACGCGCAGGTAGGCACCAAGGTCGCGGACGGGCATTACGTTCTGCCCGTGGCATTTCTAATGTACGGGGATTGGTCGGTGGATGTGACAGTGCAGCTCCCGGAAGGAAGAAAGCATCTGCGCTTCATCGTGAAATTCCTCCCTTAGAAGGTGTGAATCCGTGGGCACGAGAATGAAATTCTACCGATGGACAGGCCGGATACTTCTTGTCGGCCTGGTCTTGGTTCTTCTGGGAACCGCCGGCGAAAGCATGGTGGCCGAGGCCCACGGGAAGGAGTTGATCATCAAGGTTTCGTCCTTCGCACCCGAGCCCGCTGACCCGCTGACCCGGCTCTATCAGGTGCATGTGTCGTACGCGGACGACGGAGAGCCGGTATCCGGAGCCGAGGTGCTTTGGACCGCCACCCGGGAGGGAGGCGGCCCTCCGATGGAACCCCTGGCGCTTGAACCCCTCAATGAGCCGGGGCTTTATGCCGCGCAAGTCGCCTTCCCCCTGTACGGGTCCTGGAACGTGAGCCTAAGCGTTGAAGAGGCGGGCGAAGGGGAGACTGGCTTCGTCGAGGAGGTAGTCCCAGCCGGCCCGGCCGCGGAGACGGATGAGGTCCGCCAGAAAGTGCTTCAACTGTTCTTCCGTTTCAATTGGAGGGACGTGGCCAATATCGCGGTGCGTGTGTTCCACACCCTGGGCTCCGTGGTCTGGTTCGGCATGACCGGAGTGATTCTGGTTGCGCACTTTTTCCTCCCGCCGGCCTCTCGGCCCCCGGTTTTTCGGCGGTTGTCCCGCGTCTTCGTTCCGGCCGCCGCCATCAGCTTGGGCCTGCTGGCCGTCAGCGGCGCCTTCACCGGCATCTACAGCGCGCCGGTGAAGGTGCCGGGGGTGTTCGACCTCGACGTGATGTGGCGCATTCCTTTCGGCCCCGCCTACCTGATCACCATCGGATACAAAGCAGTGGCGCTGGCGGCCTGCGGGGTCCTGGCGGTGTCCATGGCGAGGGCCCTCCGGGCCGCGTCCTACCCAATCGTTGCCGGGGGCGACAACTCGCTGGCAATTGGGTTCGCTGGGGCGACGGGAGCAACCAGGACGGAGGCCATTGCCCGAGACACAACACTGTTCCGGTTGGCGGCGGCCAACGCGGCGATCGGCGTGTCGATTGCCGTTGCGATTGCCGTGGCCGTCTACCTCCACTACATCAGCCACCTGGCAGTATTCCTGCCCGAATAATCAAGACCTCAGCCGTCAAGGCAGGGTGTCGTGGAAAGTATCGCACAGCCTAGAGTCCGCAAACGGTTAGGGGTCCTTCGCCTTCCCCTGCCGAAAACCAGAAAAGGGTGGGCGATCCTGCTGCTGGTGGTGCCCGTTGTAGCCATGCTGACCGCCGGCTTAGCCCAGATCTTCGACGTGGAGCTAATGGGTCCGATTCGGAGCTGGGGCAAGGGCAGGCGGCGGCGCCGTCCCTGGAATGGCGCGACATGATCAGCGCTCTGAACCGTTCCGGGGAGCGGCCGGTTGAATCCGGAGAGACGCCGGCCCTGGATGTCCTTCTGGCGACCCCCCAATACTTTGGATCCCTCCGGCGGCAGGCCCCGGAGAGCGCCACCGCCGAACCATCGTTGCTCTTCTACGTAACGGAGACCTCCCACATCGACGACCTTCCTTCGTCGCCGCCCGTACCTGTCCTCAGGGTTGGATCGTTGGAGTTGCCACCGGATGAGAGCGTGGTGCTGGCGGACTCTTACCACCACCGCAGTACGCTCATACGCTACTCGGTGGCGGATTTGGACGGCACCTCAGCTTTGGGCGAAGGGTACAGCTTCTCGCTGGTTTTCCCGGCGTCCCACGGCGTCGAATCCAACAGCAACGTGGCGCAATGGGATCTGCCGTTGGAGTACTCCAGCGAATACTCGAGCACCAACGTCGTTCTCGGTGGCGCGAACGAAGGCTATGCGGTGCCCGCCGTGTCCGGGGTGGCCGTACTGGCGATAATGGGCGGCCTGCTGGCGGCGATGTGGCCCTGCCTGTTCCAACTGACGGCTTACTTCATCCCCGCGATGGCCGGGATGAGCATGCAGGATGCCTCCGCAGCCAAGGGCTTGAAGCCGCGGGCCGGGGTGGTAAAGATCGCCCTGTTCTTCGTCCTCGGATTCACCATCATTTACACGCTTGCCGGAGCGGTGATCGGCTACGGCTCTCAGCAGTTGTCCAGCATGGATTCGTTTTACACCTGGCAGCGTTACATCAGCATCGGGGCCGGAGTCATTCTCTTCGGGCTGGCCTTCCGGGTGGCGGCGCGGGTGCGGGCCCCGCTGGTCTGCAAGATGCCCATCGCCTCAAGAATGGCGAAAAAAGGGGCGACCTCTCCCTGGGAGAGCATGGTGGTGGGGATCACCTTCGCCACCGGCTGCATGACCTGTTTCGGGTCGGCGGTCCTGATCGGGATG
>CAJWBT010000115.1 GCA_913020235.1 uncultured Chloroflexota bacterium | reverse complement strand
CAGGCTCCGATGCTATAATCTCAGTACTTACGAATTCCTTGTGGGGTTGTTTTCTTGCGTCATTACGAACTCGTTGTAATCCTCAGTCCAATGCTGAACCAAGATCAGGCGTCCGATACATGGGGACGTATCAAGGCTTTCATCAATGACCGGAACGGTGATATCGACCACGAAGAAAAATGGGGTACCCGGCGGTTGGCCTATCCCATCCGCAAGGGCCAGTACCAATTCCTGGAAGGCAGCTACCACCTGACGCGATTCAGCACCGATCAGCCTTTCAACCAAGAGTTGGAAAACTTCCTTCGGCTCGACGAGCAGGTGCTGCGCTCATTGGTGGTCGTTGCGCCACCACCGGGCGCCATCCCTCAGCCGCAGGTCGCAACGGCGCCGTCGGCTGAGGCCACGCCGGCCGTTGCCGAAGAAGCCCCGGCAGAAGCTGTTGCCGAAGAAGCCTCCTTGGCAGAGGCAGTCGCTGAAGAAGCCCCGGTGGCAGAGGCAGTCGCCGAAGAGGCCCCGGCAGAAGCTGTTGCCGAAGAAGCCTCGGCGGCAGAGGCAGTCGCCGAAGAGGCCCCGGCGGAAGCTGTAGCCGAAGAGGCCCCGGTGGCAGAGGCAGTCGCTGAAGAAGCCACGGCGGAGGCTGTAGCCGAAGAAGCCCCGGCAGAAGCTGTGGCCGAAGAGGCCCCAGTGGCAGAAGTTGTTGCCGAAGAAGCCACGGCGGAGGCTGTAGCCGAAGAGACCCCGGTGGAAGCCGTAGCCGAAGAGGCCCCGGCGGAAGTTGTAGCCGAAGAAGCCCCGGCAGAAGCTGTAGCTGAAGAGGCCCCGGCAGAAGCTGTAGCCGAAGAAGCCCCGGTGGCAGAGGCAGTCGCCGAAGAAGCCCCGGTAGAGGCTGTAGCCGAAGAAGCTCCGGCAGAAGCTGTGGCCGAAGAGGCCCCAGTGGCAGAAGTTGTTGCCGAAGAAGCCCCGGCGGAGGCTGTAGCCGAAGAGGCTCCGGAGGTAGAAGCGGCGGTTGTCGAAGAAGAAGACCGGGCCGAGGTAGAGGAGCCGGTGGCGGAAGCGACCGAAGAGGAAGGGGCAGAGGAACCGGCTGACGATGCCAAACCGTAGGACAGCCCGGGCCAAGGGGGGCGCTTGAACAAGATAATCGTCATCGGCAATCTAGGCAGAGACCCGGAGATGCGGTACACACCGTCGGGCCAGGCGGTTACGTCGTTTAGCGTGGCCTCTACGCGGCGCTATACCACCTCCTCAGGGGAGCGGCGGGAAGAAACCGAATGGTTCAACGTCAGCGCCTGGGGCAAGCTGGCCGAGCTGTGTAATCAGTGGCTGACCAAGGGGCGTCAAGTGTACGTCGAAGGGAGGCTGCGCAGCCGCAGCTTTGAGGGCCGTGACGGCCAGACGCGCTTCGTGAACGACATCAACCTGACCGACGTACAGTTCTTGGGCCGTGGGGCGGGCGGGGCCGACGAGACGCCCGCTTACGATACAGATACTGGAATGGGGGAGGCAGGTCCGGCAAACGAAGCCGTTGACGACCTTCCCTTCTAACCTTTCGATTCCAAACCTCTCAAGTTCCCTCGGAGGACCACAGCAAGTATGACATCTTATGCATCAAGAGGACCAGGTGGTCAAGGCAGAGGACCAGGCCGGCCAGGCGGGCGCCCGGGTGGCCGTCCCAGAGGCCGGTATGCCCCTCGCCGGCGGGTGTGCGCTTTTTGCGTCGAACATGTGAAGCTCATCGACTATAAGAACGTCGATCAAATGCGCCGGTATCTCTCGGACCGGGCCAAAATAGAACCGCGTCGGAAGACTGGAGTGTGTGCGAAGCACCAGCGGACACTGAGAATCGCGATCCACCGAGCGAGGCACCTGGCATTGGTGCCTTTCGTGCCGTTCCACTCCGGGGCTAGTGGACTCCGCCGCTAGGAAACGCACCGCTGACCCCACATTGGTCATCAAACTGTCCGGTATGCTTCAGCCGCGCCCGGTTGCTGGCAGTAGAATTTGCTCGTATTTGAATACCCTGAGGCTTGATGATGGCTTTCCCCAGGAACCCTAGCGATGCTGGCGGGCCTGCTGCCCCCCTTTCCGAGCGCCGACGCCGAGTGCGGGGGCGCCGAGCGCGCCAGGAGGAGACTCCACGCGAAAAAGTCCGAGCCGGGAAAGACTACGCGCATCAACGGCTCGCCTGGGCCATTGGGGCCACGCTGATACTGGTGCTCGTGGGGATACTTGGCGCCGGCTACTACCAGAAGTTCTACCATCCGCCACGGGTCTGGGCAGGTAGCGTGCGGGACGTAGAGTTCACCATGGGAGACCTGGTAGAGCGCATCCGGGTTCTTCAGGGTCTGAGTGGCAGCGTGGACCTGAGCGTGATTCCTTTCGAGTACCTTCAAGAGTTGCTCAACGCCGAGATTCTCCGCCAGGCCGCACCAGGCCTGGGCATCAATGTCACCGATGAGGATATCGACGAAGCCTTGCGCAACCAGTTCTATCCAGAAGTCCCCGAAGGGCAGGAGACAGACCCGGGCCAGTTGGACCGGGAGTTCGAGAACAACATCGAGATCTACTTAGCCCGGACGGGTCTGTCGCGAGAGGAATATCGGCAGACGCTGGAGGAGCAGTTGCAGCTGCGACTGCTCTTCGGTTTCTTGGGGTTCGGCATCGAGGACACCCAGGAGCAAGTGGAGGTTGAGTGGATCCGCACGGAACTCACCAGCGAGCTAGATATGCGCGAGGTCAGGGAAAGGCTGAACTCTGAAGAATTTGCCGCGGTGGCCGATGAGGTGGGGATGCCCGCCGGCTTCGCCGGCGTCGGTGGGTACGTGGGCTGGGTACCACGGGGCGCCTTCCCCAACATGGACGAGACGCTCTTTGGCGATGAAGAGAGCGATGTGGAGCCGTTGTCCGTAGGGGATATTGCCGACCCGGTGTTCCTCAACGAAGGAATCTACATTATCCACAAGGTTTCAGGACCGGAGACCAGGGATTTGAGCGACAACATGAGGAACAAGCTCAACTCCGAGCTGTTGATCGAGTGGCGAAACAACCAACTCAGGCGCGGGTCCAATGAGGGCTGGCTGAAAATGAATTTCGACAGCACCTTGTACGCTTGGGTTGCCGACCAGGTCGCCGTCAGCGCGCCCCGCAACCAACCGGAGCAGAGGTAATCGGCCGGTGGGCGTTCCTTCGGAGATCAACGTCGGACTCATGGGCCTGGGTGTGGTTGGGGGTGGGGTGGCGGCCACCCTGCTGGACCGGTCGGAAACGATACGGGGGAAGATCGGCCGCCCTGTCAAGCTGAAGAAAGTGCTGGTGAGGGACCTGGCAAAAACCAGGAACTCCGCTCTTCCCCCGAGCCTGCTCACCACCGACCCCGAAGAGATTCTCAGCGACCCGGACATCCATGTCCTGGTGGAGGTCATCGGCGGCACCAAACCCGCGGCCGGTTACCTCAAGGCCGGCCTTTCTGCCGGGAAACACGTGGTCACCGCGAACAAAGAAGTGATGGCCAAACACGGCCCGGAACTGCTTTCCCTTGCGCGCCGGAACCGGGTGAATCTGCTGTTCGAGGCGAGCGTCTGCGGTGGGATACCCATCGTGGGCTGTCTGATGAACGAGCTTGTGGCCAACGATGTCTGCTCCGTCCGCGGCATCATCAACGGCACCACCAACTACATCCTCACGCGCATGGCCCACCATGGCACCGATTTCGGCCAAGCCCTCAAAGAAGCCCAGGAGCGCGGCTACGCCGAGGCGGACCCAACGAACGACGTCGAGGGTATCGACGCGGTTTACAAGCTGGCAATCCTGGCGTCATTGGCCTTTCATCTCCCGTTCAACCCCGAGGACGTCTACCGGCAGGGCATCTCCAGCCTGGAACAGCAAGACTTCCGCTATGCCCAGGAACTGGGGTACGCCATCAAGTCGCTGGCCATCGCCACGCTGGAGGACGGCGCCATCCAGGCGAGGGTCCATCCGGCGCTGGTTCCCCTGGGCCACATGCTGGCAAAGGTCGACGGAGTGTACAATGCGGTGGAAGTCGAGGGCAGCCTCTGCGGCAAGGTCCTTTTTCACGGGATGGGTGCCGGTCGGGAGCCGACGACGAGCGCAGTGGTTGGGGACGTGATCGAGGTAGCCCGGAGGATGACGCTTCTGCCGGGCCAACCTGCCAACGGGTCCCCGCAAGCCGATGAGGAAGCTCCTCTTGCCGCTGTGCCACCCGGAGGAGAAGGTGAGGCCTGGAGCGTCGAGTCAATAGACGGCCTGATGCGCAAGTATTATCTCAGATTGAGGGTTGCCGACCAGCCCGGGGTGCTGGCCCAAATTGCCCGGCTCCTGGGAGACGGTGAGATAAGCTTGGCTTCCGTCCTTCAGAAAGATACCAATCCGGCGGACCAGACCGCGGAAATCGTGATCACGACTCATCCGGCCAGGGAAGCCTCGGTCCAAGAGGCCCTGCGGTCTATGGCAAACCTGGAGGTTGTGCGAGGGGTGAACAACCTGCTTCGGATCGAAGAATAAGCCCTCATGCCGTCCCCGATTGCCCGGGGCCATCCGCCCGGGTTGGGACAACGGCGGCGGCGAGAGCCTGCCTGACGGGAAACATATGGGCGTTGGGGTCCTACGGAACTACAGAGACCTCCTTCCGGTGACGGAGACCACCCCCATGATCACCTTGGGGGAGGGAGATACTCCACTGGTCAAGTCCAACCGGCTTGGGAAGGAGTTGGGTTGCGCCGAGCTGTATTTCAAGCTGGAGGGGTGCAACCCCACCGGGTCCTTCAAGGACAGGGGAATGGTAGTGGCCATCGCCAAGGCGCTGGAAGAGGGAAGCACAGCCGTAATGTGCGCTTCCACCGGGAACACCAGCGCGTCCGCCGCTGCCTATAGCGCCTATTGCGACCTCCCCGCATTAGTGCTGATTCCGAAGGGAGAAGTGGCCATGGGTAAGCTGGCCCAGGCCATGGCCTATGGTGCGCGAATAATCATGATCAACGGGAATTTTGACGCGGCCCTGAAGCTGGTCCAGGCTTTTACCTGCAAGCATCCGATGACCCTGGTCAACTCGGTCAACCCCAACCGGATTGAAGGGCAAAAGACTGCCGCCTTCGAGGTGGCGGACGCTCTGGGTGAAGCCCCCGAATACCTGTTTATCCCAGTGGGCAACGCCGGCAATATCACCGCCTATTGGAAGGGTTTCAAAGAGTACCATGGGCTTGGCCGGACCAGCCGGCTGCCCCGTATGATGGGCTTTCAAGCGGAAGGAGCAGCGCCCATTGTGCGCGGGGCGCCGGTGGCCAATCCCCAAACCATTGCGTCGGCCATCCGCATCGGCAACCCGGCCAGCTGGAAGGGAGCTTTGGATGCACGGGACGGGTCTGGGGGGGTCATCGACATGGTCAGCGACGACGAAATTCTGGACGCTTACAGGCTCCTTGCCTCCCGAGAGGGTGTCTTCTGCGAGCCCGCATCCGCCGCCTCTTTCGCCGGACTGGTGAAGATGCACCGAAGCGGTCTGGACCTGACGGGGAAAACGGTAGTCTGCATCTTCACTGGAACGGGCCTTAAAGACCCGGACCTGGCGGTCAGCAGTGTGGCCGCACGCACCACCGAGATAGAGCCGACTATGGAAGCCGTGGAAACGGTGGCATTGGCCGCGGTCCGGTGAATCGAAGGGGTCTCACTATAGAACAGCAGCGTATTGAAGAAGCAGTAACCATCCTGTTGGAGGCCATCGGCGAGGACCCGTCCAGAGAAGGATTGCGCCGGACCCCGCAACGGGTTGCGCGTATGTACGAGGACCTGTTTTCCGGCGTCGGGTTGGACCCGTGTGCGGCCATCGACACGGTGTTTGAAGCAAACGGCCATGACCCGGTGCTCCTTGGAAACGTCCCATTCTATTCGGTCTGTGAGCATCACCTTCTTCCCTTCTTCGGACTGGCTCATCTGGCCTACATCCCTAACGGCAAGATCGCCGGGCTAAGCAAGCTGGCCCGGGCCCTGGAAGTGGCCTCGCGCCGGCCCCAGGTCCAGGAGCGGTTGACCGGCCAGGTCGCCGATGCGATTCTCGCCGCCCTCAGCCCCGACGGAGTGGCGGTGGAAGTGGAAGCGGAACACCTCTGCATGGCGATGCGCGGAGTGCAGAAACCGGGTAGCCGCGTGGTTACCTCGGCCGTCCGAGGCCGTTTCGAAAATAGCGCGCTTGGGCAGGACGGACTCCTGGCCTTGTTGCGAAGGAGGTAGCCCAGTGGCCAGGACCCCCCTGACGTCCTTTGAGGACATCCGGGAAGAGTGGGAGGGCCTTCTGTCCGGCTCCCCGGTGAACACCCTGTTCTTGACCCCCCAATGGCAGGAGGTGTGGTGGGACACTTTTGCCAACGGTAGGAGAATGGCCGGGTTTTACGTTCGGACGCCGGACGGCGTGGCCGCCATTGCTTCCCTGGCGCGCTGTGGCGAGACCCTGTCATTCGTCGGCAATCCGGACACCTTCGATTACAACGACTTCTTGGTAAGCCCGGGATACGAGGCCCAGTTCTTCGACTCACTGCTGGGCTCCGTGGAGGAGCAAGGCTGCAACGTCTTGAAGCTCTATTCATTAATAGAGACCTCGCCCACGCTCATCCACTTGCCGGAGTTGGCCCGCGGGCGGGGCTATACAGTGGACGTGGAACTGGAAGACGTGACCGCCGGCATGCAGCTTCCCAGTACCTGGGATGACTATATGTCCCTCCTATCCAAGAAGGACCGGCACGAGTTGCGCCGCAAGTTCCGCCGCCTGGACGAGGGGGTAGACTGGCGCTGGTATGTCTTGACCGAGCCGGAAGAGGTCGCCAGCCGGATCGGAGATTTCATCCACTTGATGCAGCAGAGCAGGAAGGACAAAGACGAATACCTGACCCCGGTGCGAGAGCGGTTCTTCCATCGCATAACCGAGCGGATGGCTCAACAGGGCCGGGTGAGGCTTTTCTTCCTGGTGTTGGATGGCCAGCCGGTAGCCACCAGTCTCTGTTTTGACTACGCATCCTCCCGGTTACTGTACAATAGCGGGTACAATCCGGAACACAGCTACTATAGCGTTGGCTTATTGCTCAACGCCCTATGCCTCCAAGAGGCTATTGAACGGGGAATCGGGTACTTCGACTTCCTGCGAGGTTCTGAGGCCTACAAGCGCCATTTGGGCGGAGAGAGCCGAAACCTCTACCGGATGGTGCTGAGACG
>CAJWBT010000114.1 GCA_913020235.1 uncultured Chloroflexota bacterium | reverse complement strand
TACGGGAGGTCTCCTCCAGCGACGGGTCCATGCGCTGCAAGGCAGCCCGCACGGTGAGAAGAGCGTAAGGGTAGCTGAGAAAGGTGATGGTCAGGAAGGCCCCGGAGAAGCCGTGGATGTCCGGCAGCCGTTCGATCCCAAAAGGTCCGTCCAGCAAGCCTTGCAGCATCCCCCGGGGTCCCAGGGCAACGACGACGACTAGACCACCGACGTAGCTAGGAATCACCAGGGGTAGCGCCGTCAGCACCGCCCAGACCTTCCGCAAGGGGAGATCGGTGCGTACCGTCAGCCAGGCAAGAGGGACGGCCAGTGCGATTGAGCCCAAGCTGACGGCGACGACCAGCAACACGGTGCGCCCAAGGATTTGCAGGATCCGGACGCGGAACAGCAGGTCCCAGGCTTCCATGCCGGCGCCCAGTGTGCGCAACACCAGGTAGACCACCGGCAGCAACAGGAGCGACGCGACGCCGGCCGCCGGAAGCCAGATGACGGCCGGAGGCCGGCCAGGCCTGTGGAACAGGTCCCGGTGGGCGTGATCATCTCTGGTTGCCGGTCTAAAGGCCGTAGCTCTGCTGCCTGCCCGTTCTTAGGGGAGTATCCCGGCGTCCCGAAGGAGCACCTGCGTACCCGCAAGGTCGGTCAGGTCCTTCAAAGGAATACTGGATCGGTTGATTTCGGCCAGAGGCACCAAGACCCGCGGCGTCTTCACGCCTTCTACCAGAGGGTATTCGAAGGTTTGCCCGGCGAAATACTGCTGGGCCACCGTGGAAAGCATGAATTCTAGGAACTTCCCGGCCACGTCCTTGTTCTCTGAGGTTTCGAGGATGCCTGCTCCGGCCACCATGATGGTGGCGCCCGGGCCGCCGGCCCTGGGATGGTAGTTGCGGGCCGGGAAGGACTCCCCCTCTTCCGCCAGGAAGCGAAACAGATAGTAGTGATTGACCAACCCCACGTCTATCTCCCCCGTGGCCACAGCGGCAACCTGAGGGGTATTCTTGGGGTAGACCTTTGGGTCGTTAGCCTGGATTCCCTCCAGCCACTGTCGAGTCTTTTCCTCACCCCACACGGCGCGCATGGCGGTGACCATGGTCTGGAAGGAAGCGTTGGTAGGCGCCCAGCCGATCCGGTCCTTCCATTTGGGGTCGATGAAGTCGAATATGTCGTCCGGCAGGTCGGCTTCCGTCAGTTTCCCGGTGTTGTACACGACGGTCCGGGCCCGCCCGGAAAGCCCTATCCACTTCCCGTCAGGGGATCGGGCCCAGCCGGGTACTCGCTGGAGCATCTCTTCCGGCAAAGAGGTTAGCAGGTGCTCCACGGCGCCCAGACCTCCGGGGTCCTGGGCGAAAAACACGTCGGCGGGGGACCGGACCCCCTCCTCCAGCAGCGTCGCCGCCAGCTGGGAAGTCCCGGCGTACTTTGCCGACACTTTGATGCCCGTGGCTTCACCAAACTGCTCGATGATCGGACCGACAAGGGACTCGCTGCGCCCCGAATAGATGGTCAGGGCGCCGGCCGACCCCTCCGCTGCTCCGTTCCCACAAGCCGCGAGAAACGCCAAGAATAATAACGACACTGCCAATGGCGTGGCGAGGCGTTTCCCGAGCAGTTTGACTCCAACCATGCATCCCTTCTTAGCGATCGTAGATGTTCCTTGCGCGCCCACTCGGCCGGCCCGGCCTTCCTTCTCAATGGCGGCCCTGGTCCGCGTGACACTTCCAAGACTGAAAGAGATCCGGCGAACCCGGTATAGTGTCCGCACTTCATAAAAAGTTATGCTATACTATACAATAATAACATGTGCGCACGATTACTCGATCAAAAGAATATCCGGTTGGAGGCCGGCTGTCAACTGGTGAAGACGGATTCGGCGGCACTGGAATACTTCGTCCCGGACCGGCATTCCAGGCGAGAATTATGCCATCGGATTACCGGGCGGAACTGTTTGAACGGTAGGAGGACAGGCACGCGGTACACCCCGGCATCAATAACCAATACGTGGTGCGAACAAATATCAGGAAGGGTTGACACATAAATAATGGTGTTGGTACTGTTTTGAAAAATATGGCTGCACATATAACGTTGGTAAAAACCAGGAACTTTCACCTCGGGCTTGCTGCGACGGATGGCACCGCGGGCAGCCGTATTTTCGGACTTGGCCACACCGCGAGGCCGGGTGCCCGGCGCATGGCAAACTGGGGGTATTGGTGTTAGGCGTCAAGATTCAATCGCCCGGCAAGACGAAACAAGCGGCTCCGGACCTGGATCAGGGGCTAGCCCCGGACGGTGGCGGCCTGGCGGCTCTGGAATGCCGCGGCCTGGCCAAGCGGTTCGGGGACGTGCTGGCGGTGGCAAGGCTGGACCTGACGGTGCCACCGGGCCGGGTGCTGGCGCTGCTCGGCCCCAGCGGCTGTGGCAAGACCACCGCCCTGCGCCTCATCGCGGGGTTTGAAGAGCCAGATGGGGGCACCATAACCCTGGGAGGGCGGCTGGTTTGGGGGCCAGGGAAGGAAGTTCCACCCGAAAAACGGCGGATTGGCATGGTATTCCAGGAGGGAGCCCTGTTTCCCCACCTGACTGTCGAGCAGAACATCTCTTATGGACTTCCCCGGGCAAGCCGGCGCAACGGCCGGGCCGAAGAGGTGCTGGCGTTGGTGGGCCTCAGCGGCCTGGGCCACCGGATGCCCCACGAGCTATCCGGGGGTCAGCAGCAGCGGGTGGCCCTGGGCCGGGCGTTGGCGCCCGAACCGGCGGTGCTGTTGCTGGACGAGCCCTTCTCCAATCTGGACCCCAAGCTTCGGGAGCAGGTGCGCAGCGAAGTCATGCATATTGTCCGGGCCAGCGGCGCCACCGCCATCTTCGTAACCCATGACCAGGAAGAGGCCCTGTTCGTGGGAGACACCGTCGCGGTGATGGATCAGGGCTGCATCTTGCAGATAGGCTCCCCCGAGGAAATCTTCCATAACCCGGCCTCCCGTTTCGTGGCCCAGTTCATCGGCACGGTGGACTTTCTCCCGGCCTGGCGCGCCGGAGACAAGCTGATGACCGAGGTGGGCTCGACGGACTGGCCAGTTATCGCCGACCCGGCTCTGGCAGAGGGGGGGGGCAGGGAGATAGCGGATCAGGGAATGGAGGTAATGGTCCGCCCCGACTGTCTGGACTGCTACCCCAACGAGCAAGGCGGGGGCGTCATCACCGAGCGGGAGTTTCGGGGCGCTTTTTACCTCTACCGGGTGGCTCTTAAGTCCGGCCGTTCGGTGCGCTGTTTAGTATCCCACACCGCTGGATACCCGGTGGGCCAAACGGTGGAAGTGGCGCTGCGGCCAGGACACGCCTTGAGACCGTTCACCGACCAACGGGCCGTTGGCGTCTGACGCTACGGTCGTCTGGGCCGGCCCGGGTCGACGCCACTTAACGCGCTGTCCTTCACGGGTGTACTATTAGTTGTCCCCAGCCGGCGGCACCCCGGCCGCAACGGTTGCGGCGGGCCGCCACCTTTCATGTCCGATCCTGATGACAGATGCGGTAAACCCGCGTTTGTGAGGACTGCCGATGCCTCGACCACGAAAAGACACCGGACAGACCAAAGTTGGGGAGGGTGCCCCTCCCGCCGAGCGATTGACCCCGGTAACCGAAAACTACCTGATGTGTCTCTACAAGCTGTGGGAGGACTCGCTGGTCCCCACACTTACTCAGCTGACCGATACCATCAGGCGGTTGCCTGCATCGGAGGGGCTGGGCACCTCCGTACCCTCGGTGGCCGGCATGATTCGGCGAATGCGGCGGCAGGCCCTGGTTGACGTCGGGCCGGACAAGCGTATCCGGCTGACGAAGAAAGGCTTCGAAGACGCCGAGAACATTGTTCGGCGACACCGGCTGGCCGAGTGGCTGGTGGTCCGCCTGCTGGGCATGGACCTGCATCTGGCTCACACCGAAGCCCACCGGTTGGAGCACGTCATGTCCAGCGAGTTTGAGGAGAAGCTGGCGGAACGCCTGGGCTACCCCAAGCGGTGCCCCTTCGGCAGGCCCATTCCAGGTTCCGGGGAACCCAGGATGCCTGTCGATGCCCTTACCCTGGATAGTGCTGAACTTGGCGTGACCTATGTGGTGCAAAGGGTTCCCGAAGAGGACCCCCAACTCCTGAACTTTCTGATTCGCTCCATGATCCTACCCGACCAGGAGATAACCGTTGTGGAGGCGGCGCAATACGTGGGTGTGTTGATGGTGGACACCCAGGGAGAAAAGGTGTCCATCGGGTACAACGTGGCGCGGCAGATCCTGGTCAGCGCTCCGGACGCAGCCTGACCTATCCTTTGCCCTGGAGGGTCCGTCGCACGGTGGCCCACCCCTCGGCCATGCTCCGCCCCGGCATTGGGGGAAGATCGGCATCCCGGAACACCTTGACTAGGACGAACACCGGGCCGGGCTGGGCCATCACCTCCTCCAGCCCGATGAAGAGTTCCTCCAGCTTGTCGAACTGGTAGGTCTTTACATAACCGGCGCCGCTGGCCATGGCACGGAAATCAACGGCGTCGAGACCCTTAACCGGTAGCCCGCCGGTGGAGCTGCGAGACGCATCGTCGAACACGAAGTGCACCAGGTTCTCCGGCTTGGATTCGCCGACGGTGGCCAGGCTGCCGAGGTCGGTGCGCAGAGTGGCGTCGCAGTCCAGCACCATGACCTTGGTGCCGGGCTGGGCCAGGGCCAACCCCAGTCCCACGGCGGGGGCCCGGTCCATGCAGTCTTTCAGGTCTAGGTCCAGGTCGCGGCGTTGGGACACGGCGCTCCAGTCGCGCAGCGCCGCCGAGGTAGCCACAACCAGGGCATCTTTACGGTGGTAGTTGACCGCCCTGGCCGCTTCCATCGAGGGAATCACCAGAGTCGTCCTCCTCTTTGCCGGCCGGTTCGGCCGTTCTGGCCGACGGGCCGGATCTCTTGGCGGCTACCATCAGAAACATGGAGCCCAGTATCATGCCACCGCCCAGGATGGCCAATCCGACGCTGGGGCGTGAGAAGCCCTGGAACAGCAGCCAGAAGCCAAGGGCAAAGGTGGCATACCCCAACAACCTGCCGAACAGGCCTCTCAGCAATAATTTCACAATTGGAAATGCCGCATGGCGGAAAAGAACCCCGGGCCCCGGCCAGGCGTCACCGTGGGCGCACGAAGGCAAATGGCCGAGCCCGGTGTATATATGCACTGACTCGAAGGCTTGATCGACGCGCCAAATCCCCCTGCTTAGCCCTCTTCAACAAGGAGGACTGAGGGGGATTTTCTCCTGGCAAGGGTTCGCAACTTGTTCATGGCTCTGCAACCGAAACGAGGCGACAGCCAAGCCATCGCCCCAGTGGCCGGCCACCGGGCGCGGCGGTTGCCCGCCGCGCCGAAGGCAAGCTACTTCGCCCTCAGGGCCTCGGGCATCTCCCGCAGGGCGGTCTGGACATTGCGCCGTGGCCGCACTCGCTGCTGGATCGGGGTGTTCTCGACATACGGCACGACGGACATATGCACGAACACGGGACCCTGGGAAGCCAACACCTCGTCGATCCCGGTGGTAAGGTCCTCCAGGTTGTCGAAAGAAAAGGTGGCGGCATAGCCGGCCGCTTTGGCCATCCCCTGCCAGTCCACCATCTCCGCGCTGGGCGTCGGCTGGCCGCCGGTGATCGCGTAAATATTGTTCGCGAACAGGAAATGGTACAGGTTCTTGGGCGCTTTATTGGAAAGGGTGACCAGAGTGCCCAGGTTCATCAGCAGGCTGCCGTCCCCGTCCAGCACCATCACCTTCCGCTCTGGACGGGCGAGGGCCAGGCCGAGCCCAAGGGAGGAGGCCTTGCTCATGCAGCCGGAGAGCGGGAAGTCCAGCTTTTCGTTAGAGGTAACGCTGGGCAGGCCGAGCCGCGCATTGTTGGCGGTCATGGTGGAAACGATTACGGCGTCATCGCGCTTGCTGTTCAGCACTCTAACGGCGTCTGAGTTCTCAATCATAGTATGTTGTCCTCTCTCCAGGTTGGTCTAGGCGGCCCTGAACTCGCTGCCCATCAGCACTACCACGGGTTTTTGGGTGCGGTCGGCTTCCTCCAGGGCGATGCTGATCCGGTCGGCGTCCTCATCGGCCTCGACCAGGTAGTAGCTGATGCCCCAGGCATGAACGATGTGCTCGATAAAGCGGGCCGCCGAGTCAGTGGTGAGGCCGTGGCGAACCCAGCCCCGGTAGCCCACCAGCATCACCAGCGGCTGGTTGATGTCCAGGCCCAAACCTCGGATGGAGTCACCGGACTCGAAGATTCCCGTGTTCTGAATGAGGACCACGGGCTTCTTGCCGCCTACCCACAGGCCGGCGGCGATGGCCATGGTCTCGCCTTCCCTGCATACCGGCACCAGGTCCAACGACGGCTCGTCGATGAGCATCTCGTACATGAAGTTGGTCTCGCTATCGGGAAGCCACACCACGTGGGTGACGTCGTTCTTCTTTAGCTCGGCGATGATTGCCGGCGGATGTAGCGCCGCCTCTTGCATAGTCATGTTGGCTCCTTCCTCGGGCTGTCCGTTTTTGGTTAGGCCGCCATATTATATTCAGGTACTGGTTTCGCCGTCAACACGGGTCGATTCGTCGCCCGTCGTTTGGCTCGCAAGAATCGGCCGCGGAAGGCCCATGGGGCCGGCCTAGAACTCCGCGTTCTTCGGGGTCCGCGGGAAGGGTATCACATCTCTGATGTTGGGCACGCCGGTAACAAACTGGACGGTCCGTTCGAAGCCCAGGCCAAACCCGGCATGAGGTACCGTCCCGTAGCTGCGCAGGTCCAGGTACCACGAATAGTCCTTTTCGGAGAGCCCGGCCTCCAGCAATCTGCGGAGCAGCACGTCGCGCCGCTCTTCCCTTTGGCTGCCGCCGATGATCTCGCCGATCCGGGGAACCAGGGTGTCCAGGGCCCGAACCGTCTTGCCGTCGTCGCTGAGCCGCATGTAGAACGCCTTGATCTCCTTCGGGTAATCGGTAACTATGACCGGCCTGCCAATCTTCTTCTCGGTGAGGTAGCGTTCGTGTTCCGACTGGAGGTCCAGCCCCCAGTCGACGGGAAACTCGAAGGTCTCCCCGGAGTTCTTCAGGAGCGCTACCGCCTCGGTGTAGGTCAGCTTCTCGAAGCTGGAGCCGACGATGCCCTCCAGGGTGGAGATGGCGGTCTTGTCGTACCACTGGTTGAAGAACGCCATGTCTTCGCCGCAGT
>CAJWBT010000113.1 GCA_913020235.1 uncultured Chloroflexota bacterium | reverse complement strand
GGGGGATTGCTTTCCAGTAGTAGTTGTGGATGCCGTTGACCACCCGCAGCTTGCGGAAGCTCATCTCCACGGGCATGCCGATCTGGACCTCGTCGAGTTCCCGGTCGGTCATCATGCACAGCATACGTCCGCCGCCCTCGAAGTCCACCACGGTGATCACCAGGGGCGAATCGGTGGTGCCGGCCAGGTAGTCCAGGGAATAGGTGAAGACGGTAGCGGGCCGGTCGCTGAAGCGGGTCGGAGACGAATCCTCCCTGGCCTGGCAGTTTACGCAAACTTTCTGTGGGGGGTACTGGACGTAGCCGCACTGGTTGCAGGTGGCGCCGTAAAGCCGGAGGTTCTTGTCGCTCTCACGCCAGAGGGCGGTAACCGAAGGCGAGGCCGAGGGGGGCCTCCGGGCGGCGGCGTCGGTGATCCAGACGTCCCGCCACCTGGCGTAGGTTTCGTAGCTGTTGATCTGGCTCTTGGAGTCCAGGTATCCGGTCACGCCCATGCGGGGGGGAAGCCCGGAGATGGCCTGGGTGGTCCTGAATCCCAGAACGTCGCTGCCGTCTCCATAAGAGACCGTCAAGAGAAGCTGGCTGGGGCCGGCGTCTTCAAGGGCTGCCACCAGCAGCATCAGCGGGAAGGCTGCGCCGGTGTTGCCCATCCTGCCGAAGAGGGGGTCCTGCACCTGCTCCGGGGTGAAGCCGGCCCGGCGGGCCAACTGGCCGTGGCGCCGGCCGTCCGGGGCGTACAGGGCGACTTTGGCCACGTCTTGAGGGGTCAGCCCTTGTTTCTGGAGGAACCCGGAAACGGCCTCTGCCAGAATGCGTTCCAGGCCTTCCTCGGCGGCGAACCGGTCCTCCCAGGACCGGACGAAGGGGTCTCCGGCGGAGCGCCAGGAATCCAGAAGATTCTCGGTAATGGAGTGGGAGCCTTCCAGGGTCGCGATGACCCCGTTCTGGGACACCAGAAAGGCCGCCGCGCCGTCGCCCAGGTTGCGCTCCGTGTCGCCCCGGGGCGCGCCGGCCCGGTTATCGCTGGCAATGACCAAAACTGTCCCCGCGGAGCCCGCGGCCACCGAGTCCAGGGCCGATTTCAGCGCGGTGGTGCCGGCCCGCAGAACGTCGGTAATGTCGGCGGCGAAAATGTCCCGGCGCAGGTCGAGTGCGGTGGCTATTATGGCGGCGCATTGCTTTTCGGCGTAGGGAGGAGTGGTGGTCGCGAAGATCAGGCCATCAACGGCCTGGCGGTCCCGGCCGCGCAGACAGTCCACCCCCGCCGCCACCGCCATGCTGACACTATCTTCGTCGAAGTTCGCAATCGACCGCTCCTGGGGGGAGTTCCAGCCCGTGGTGTCAGGGCCGAGGCGGTATCTGGGGACATACCCTCCGAAGGCGGCGATTCCTACCACAATAAACCTTCTGCCGATCAGTCTGGTGCCATGCTAGCAGCTTGCCGCTGCCAGTGTCAACGCGCTAGGGACGTAGGGCGTTTCAGCCGGACGGACTGGCGCTGACAGGCGTGGCGCAGGCGGGCGCCAGATACCCCCTATGTTACAATTGGGAGAAGTAGTTACCACACGGTTCGCGCCCCTATTCGGAGACCGTGATCCGCTCCCCGAGGAGACCTTATCCGTGACTAAATTGCGTCTGCATTGGGCCTATCTGGTCCTGGTGATGTCGGCGGCGGCATTGCTGGTGGCCGCCGCCTGCGTAGGCGAGGAAAACGGCCTCAGCTCGGAGCCGGAGCCGACCCCGGCGGTAGAGGGGCTGCCCCCAGAGTTCAACCGGATGGCCGAGGTCTGGAAGCTGCTGGCGCGGGAGCATATAGACGGCGACGCGCTGGATGCCAACGAGATCAGCGACGGGGCGATTCGCGGCATGTTGGACGCGCTGGATGACCCCTATGCGGCTTACCTCACCTCGGACCAGTTCGCCGTGGAGTTCCAGGATATCAAGGGGTTCTTCGAGGGCATAGGGGCCGAGGTCGGCATTCGGGATGGGCAGATCGCCATCCTCGCTCCGATGCCGGACACGCCTGCCGAGAAGGCCGGAATTCGGCCGGGTGACATCATCCTGGAAATCGAAGGCGAAAGCACCAAAGGCATCACTCTTATGGAGGCGGTGACGAAGATCCGGGGCGAGGAGGGCACCGAGGTTACACTCCTGGTGCTGCACCGCGACAGCAGCCAGCCGGAGTTGGTCACGATAATCAGGGGTGTGATCCCGTTGGAAAGCGTTCGTTTGTTGATGCAGGTCGGGCGGATCGGTCACCTGCGGGTGTTCGGCTTTACCGGCACCACCAAAGACGAGATCAAGAAGGCGTTGGACCGGTTTGAGCGCTCCCAAGGAGTCGGCATCGTGCTGGACCTTCGGAACAACCCTGGTGGCCTTCTGAGCGCGGTGGTGGACGTCACCAGCCAGTTCCTGGAAGATGGCCTGGTCCTATACCAGATCGATGCCCAGGGCAAGCGCACTAATTGGGACGTCAAGTCGGGCGGTGAAGCGGTGGACATACCGCTGGTGATCCTGGTCAACGAGTTCAGCGCCAGCGCCAGCGAGGTGTTGACCGGAGCGATCATGGACCACGACCGGGCAACGGTGATCGGTACCACCACCTTCGGCAAGGGCAGCGTCAACAATCTCTGGCCGCTCAACGACGGCTCGGGCATCAACTTCACCGTCGCCCACTGGTTCACACCCGAGGGCACCCTGATCGAAGGCGACGGCATCTCGCCCCATATCATTGAGGAGAGCACCGAGGACGAAACCGAGGACGTTCAATTGGACCGGGCAATTGAGGTGCTCAAGGAACTGATTGCCCGGGGCGGCTAGAGCGTGGCGAAGAAGAAAGAGTCCGACCCCCAGAAACACTATCGGCCGATTGCTTCCAACCGGCGGGCGTTCTACAACTACGAGATTCTAGACCGGTTCGAGGCTGGGCTGGTGCTCAAGGGGACTGAGATCAAGTCCCTGCGGGCCGGGCGCGCCGACCTGCGGGACGGGTACGCTCGCCCACAAGGTGGCGAGCTATGGCTGATGAACACCTATATCGCACCCTACGACCCGGCCAGTGTGTTGAATCACGAACCAAGGCGCCCCCGCAAGCTGCTGCTGCACAAGGAAGAAATCGACCGGATGCGCAGCCTGGTGGGCGAGAAGCGGCTGACCATCGTGCCCCTGCGGCTCTACATCAAGGGCCACGTGGCCAAGGTGGAGCTGGGCCTGGCCAGGGGCAAGCGCCAGTACGATAAACGGCGGGCGATAATCGACAAAGAGCTGGACATGGCGGCTCGGCGGGCAATGCGCTCCATGCGGTAAAACCGGCCGCCCTGGGACCGAAGGCCACCGGCCGGAAGCTAGCCCAGGCGCCGGGCCACGGGCAGCACCTGATCTGCCAGGTGCTCCATCATCCGAAGGCTGCCCTCTAGCCCCGCTGCCCTGAAACCGTAGGTCAGCTGGTCGATTCCCAGCTCCTGGCAGTAGTGAAGGTCGTCGATTACCTCCTGAGTAGGAACGATCAGCGCCCCCAGGCTTTGCGTGCCGGTTCCCTCCGGTATCCCCGCATCGGTGGCGTGCACGGTTCGTTTCAGCGATACCGAGATGCCGGCCGGGTCGCGGCCGGCCCGCTCCGTCCGCTCCCGCAGGTAAGGGATGGACTGGGCGACAAAGTCCGGGGTCTGGCGGGTGGTATGCCAGCAATCGCCGTACTTGGCGGTGCGCCGCAGGGCCGCCCGCGTATGCCCTCCCACCCAGATGGGGATGTGGGGCTTCTGCACCGGCTTGGGGTAAAACTGAATGCCATCAAACTGGTAGAACCGGCCGTGGTATGACGGGTCCGGCTCGGTCCACAGGACCTTGAAGATCTCCAGGAACTCGTCGCTCATGACGCCGCGTTGGGCGTAGGGGACGCCCAGGGTCTCGAATTCCTTCTCCAGCCACCCGACGCCCACGCCGCAGATCATGCGGCCGCCGCTCAGCACGTCCAGAGAGGCGAACATCTTGGCCATGACCACCGGGTTGCGGTAGGGCAGTATGATCACCGTGCTCCCGATTCTTATGGTGTCGGTGCAGGCGGCAATATAGCCCAGGAGGGTCATCATCTCCAGGAACGGGGTTTCCGACGCTCGGATGAAAGAGCCGTCGGCGGTGTAAGGGTACCCTTGGCTCCCGCCGGTGGGCAGCACTATGTGGTCTCCCAGAAGCAACGACTCGAACCCTAGCTCATCGGCCCGCTGGGCGAAGCGCTTCAAGCCGGCGGCGTCCGGCACTCCCGGCATGGCAATCCCGATTCTCATCTCCGAATGTCTCCTGTTACCGGTACGAATGTGGCGGGCACGGTGTCTACACCAACAGCCCTACCCACGGGATGGTACCCCGCTGGCAGGCATGCGAGGCAGTATAGCCCTGACGACTGCCTCGGTCAAAGGGCGGGAGAAGTACAGCGTGTGCCGATCACTCACATCCCGGCGGATAGGCTTTCGTTGATACCTGCGTTCCCTGGCCGTCGAAAAGGCCCGCCTCGTCTGGATCGTCGTTGTTCCAGATTGATGTACCGCGGCCGAAGGTGAAGCCGCCCCATTCTGGGTGGACCTCGTTGCTGTAGACGCGCACCCGCGCGCCGGGGTTCAGGTCGTAGGAAGAAAACGTAAACTCCGGCGTTTCATCGCTGATATCGGCCAGTCTCCAGCCGCCCAGGTCGACGGACGCCTCTCCGATATTGGCTATCTGCACGTACTCGTCGGCTTCGAAACGAAGGACCACCCCGTCAAAAAAGATGCATTCGATAACTACCTGTCCCGCAGTAGGGGACGGGGTGGGCGTGGGCGCTGGCTCAGCGGTGGGTGAGGGCGTCGGGGCGGCCGTCGGCTGCGGGGCGGTCGTCGGTGTCGGGGTAGGGGCAGGGGTAGCGGTAGCTGCCGGTTGAGGGGCAGTTGTCGCCGTGGGCGTGGGTACGGCAGTGGGTGTTGGTGTCAGTGTGGGTGTTGGCGTCGGCATCGGCGTTGCCGTCGGCTCGGGTTTGGCGGTTGGTGTTGGGAGAGGGGTGGCGGTCGGCTGGGGCCTGGAAGTAGGTGTCGGCAGCGGAGTCGGGGTAGGAGCACCCGTCGGTTCAGGTGTGGACGTGGGAGCCGGCGTCGGAGGCAGTATAGGGGTTGGAATGGCCGTTGGAATCGGCACGGCGGTCGACGCTGGCTCAGGGGTTGGTGTTGGAACCGCTGTCGGAGGGCGGTTTGGCGCGGGAGTCGGTTTGAGCGTGGCCGTCGGTCCCAGCGTTGGGTACGGTGTGTAAGTTGGGTAGAGGGTATAGGTGGGATAGGGAGTCGGGGTAGAGGCCGGCGGCGCGGGCGGGATTGAGGTGGGCACGACGGGCTTCGGAGTCAGCAGGCTCGCCACTGTAGGCAGGGATGGAGTCGTTGGGAGCGCCGCCGGAGTAGCGGCGGTGGCGCAAGCCGACGCCAAGACCACCAATAGCGGCCAGCCCCACAAGAAAAGGAAGTTGCTCTTCCGTAACCCCGGCATGTATGTCCGCCACGTTGACCTTCTCCCCGCCACGACAACAGCAGGAATCTAACTCAAAGCGGTGGTTTTCGCAAGGGCCTGGAGGCTATCACATCATCGTATAGCCGCCGCTGACGCTGAGGGTCTGGCCGGTGATAAAGCTGGCCGCGTCCGACGCGAGGAAGACGACGGCGTTGGCCACCTCCTTGGCCGTGGTGAGCCGGCGGAGGATGTAGTTTCGCGCCGCCCGCTCCCTTACGTCGTCGGTGAATATATCCCGCATGTGGTTCCACATGCTCTCGTCGCTGATGGACTCCTCTTGAGGCGGCACCACCAGGCCGGGGCAGACCACGTTGAAGCGCAGGCCGTAGCGGCCGGTCTCCCTGGCGACGGACTTGCTCAGTGCGATGACCCCGCCCTTGCAGGCGGAATATACGGCCTCCCGGTATTCGCCCATGCGGCCGGCATCGGAGCTGATGCTGACGACCGCGCCCACCCCCCGCTCGACCATGATGGGCACCACGGCGTCGAAGCAATTGATGGCCCCCCACAGGTTGACCTTCACCTCTTTTTCCCATTCCTCTCTGGGTTTCTCCAGGAACAGCCGGTCGATGGTCCAGCCCACGTTGTTCACCAGGACATCCACGCTGCCGAACTCGCTGATGGACTGCTCCACCATTCGCCCCACCTGGTGGTGGTCGGTAACGTCGGTGGCGATGACCTTGACCCTGGCGTTGGCGTTCATGCCGGCCACTTCCGCCGCCACCTTCTCGCCGTGGCTGGGGGCCAGCTCCGCGATGGTGATGTTGCTGCCCTCGGCGGCGAAGGCGTGGACGATGGCCCGGCCGATGTTGGAGCCGCCGCCCGTGATGATAACGTTCTTACCCTTCAGACCCAGTTCCATGTGTCGATGTCCTCCATGTGAATTTGGATCCAGCCTTACCGGCGCCGGATGCCGCCGGCGCCATTAAAGGGGAGAGTGACAGGTCCGCGGAGGCGGAGCATCGAGACTCTTCCCATCCTGGAAAGCCGTGCCGGGTTGGTGCCTTCGAGCCGACCACGCCCAGGATACCCATGATACCAATGGGGTGTTCCAGCCTGACCCCCGCCTGGAACATCCAAGGACCCGGACACGGGCGTTACTTCTGAAGAGTGGCCCTGCCGGACGGTTTTACCTGTGGAATGCCGCGGAAACGCAGCCGAAGCAGCCCTTTGACATCCTCTGCGGCGGTGCGGGTGATGTTCACGGAGCTGCTGGGGTCGTCGGTCCATTTGACCGGTATCTGCTTTATCCGGTACCCGCGCTTGGCGGCGATAATCAGCAGCTCGGTGTCGAAGAACCAGTTGTTGTTCTTGATCTTGGGAACGATCGCCTCGGCTGCCCTTCGGGTCATGGCCTTGAACCCGCATTGGGCGTCCTGGAAAGAGGTGAAGAACATGGACCGGATCAGCAAGTTGTAGCCGCGGGAGACGAACTCCCGTTTGAAGCCCCGAATAACCCTGGAGCCCTTGCTCAGCCGGCTGCCTATGGCGACGTGATAGCCTTCTTCCAGAGATTGGACCAACTCGGGGAAATGTGCCAGGTCGGTGGCCAGGTCCACGTCCATATAGCTGACGATGTCTGCCTTGCTGTCCAGCCAGGCGGCTTTCAAAGCCCGGCCCCGGCCCTTCTGCGGTATGTGAAGGTAGTTGATACCCGAATACTTCTCGCAGAGCATCTCAGATACGGACCGGGTCCCATCGGTGGAGGCGTTGTCGGCGATGATGATCTGCCACGGGT
>CAJWBT010000112.1 GCA_913020235.1 uncultured Chloroflexota bacterium | reverse complement strand
GTACTCAGTCAACTTGGTTTTAACAGGATGTCATTCTGAGGAGCGGAGCGACGAAGAATCTCAGCGTAACAACGAGATTCTTCGCTTCACTCAGAACGACATCTATCAGTCTCAGGTTGACTTAGTACTAGCTATGGCCGGCTTCACGTCTGTCAACGCTCTATAGTCATTCGCCAGTCTCGGCAATCCAGTCCTCGGGGTTAGTACAACCCAAAGAAGAACCCTCGGCGCAAGACCGGGGGCGATGAGCTGCCTCCAGTGGTCGAATCGCTAGTTTCCCGACACAGCCTCCCATCGCCGGTCTTGTGGCTGAACCAGACATTCTCACCCCGGTTGTACCGCTTGAATTGGGTCCGGTGCTCCTCGCGGTAATGGAAGAGGGGTGGGTGTTGACTCGGCTCCAGGCTCCGGCAGGGCCTCTACGGGGCTCACAGCGCTTTTTGGGCCTTCTGGCTGTTGGCCCACCGCCCCCCGCGGCGGCTAGCCCAGGTCCGCGTACAGCACGGCCAAAGCCACCGCGGCGATCACCACGACGCCCAAGCCGGCCAGCAGCAGTACCGGGGGTGTTCTCCAGGCGGGCCGGTTCAGACCCGGAGGCTCGACCAGGACCAGGCGGACCTCGATTGCGCCCCCTTTTTCAACGATGAACCGCTCGAGACCGGGCCTGCGCCTCGACCGGCCGGCGGGCTGGAAAGAGAGCATTATCTCGTGGTAGTACTTCCTCTCCTCCTGGCTTACAACCTCCCACACAAAGTCGTGCCGGGCGTAGCGCTGCCCGTAGAAACCGGGGGTGGCACGGGCGTATTGCAGCGCCAACACGCGGGCCTGGTCCAATGTGATGCAGCCCCGGGCCTCGCCCTCCGGCGCGATACAGAGCTTTTCTTCTTCTTGTTCTACTTCTTCTGCAGCCATCAGGCCCGGTTCCGGCTTCCGCCAACGCCATTATAGTGGCATCACGCCGGTGCGGGTCAACATCGGATCGATGTGGCTTTGAAGGATTCGGTTACAGCCCGGCCATCTACGGCAAGCCCGGCGTTGGCACCCACGGCGGAGCCCGCGCCGAAATCGCTTCAGCTGAAGAAGGGCCTTGGCAGGCATTGTGGCGATACCATGCCTTCCGGATGCTTCACCACCGGCGCGGTTGCCTATCTCCGGAGCCTCGCGCCGCCCGCCAAACTATGGGCGGGCCAACTTGAACTCCGTTAGAGTACCAACCGGCCCTACCTGTGGAAGCGTTGGAATCCCGTTCAGCTGACCGCGCGAACTCCAGCTAGCCAGCGCCGGCATCTCGGGGAACAGTCCTCCGGATGCCGCCGGATGTCGAACGACAGGTGGGGTAAGACCAGGTAGCTCCCGATGGCTTTGCAGCGGCGCTTCAAATCCATCGTCGGCGGCATGTCAGCAGCAAGTGGTTGGGGATTTTTCTCCGGGCAAGGCCATTTGTGAACCCAGAACCGGCGCGTTCGGTCGCTAAGCGACGACACGGGACATTGGGATAATCTTGATTCCCACCTCTGGCTCAACCTGGAAGCTGAACCTGTTATCGATTCGCAGGTCCACGTTGTTTGCTTTGCGCACCTCTAGCGTCTTCACGAACTTCCCTCGGACCATCTCCATGCCTATGTTGACGTGGGTATTGCACAGCCCGTGAAGGCGGAGGGCCAGGTGCTCATCAAAGGCCGACGATTGGGCCACCACGACGATGGTTTTCCCTTCGTTGCACAGGCGCTGACAGCCGGCGAAGAAGCCCATGATGGTTCGGTCTTCGCTGATCACCGCAATGCCGGAAATGTTGTCAACGACTATAAGGCCGTAGTTGGCGGGAACGTGTTGGATGTTGGAGCTCAACGCAGCCAGAAGAGCGGCGGGGTCGTCATGAACACCAGGCTTGTTCAGAGGATAGACGCGAAGATGGTCCTCCTGAAAATCCTTTGATGCGCCCAAGCCAAGGGAGCCCATCTGCTCGACAAAGCCTTCGGCCGCATACTTTGAGCTGAAATACGCGACGTCGCGGCCATCCGCGAGTGACCCATAAGTGAGATAGTAGCAGACGACGCTTTTGCCCGACGCCGTCGCTCCTTCAAGCAGGGTCAGCGACTCCTGGCGGATGCCGCCACCCAATACTCTTTCCAAAGGAGTGAGCACTCCCCCAGTATCGATGATTTTGCGAGGCTCGGAGGGCCGCACCCGGCCGGGGGGCGGGTCTTGCGAGGCCCTGGGAGCACGGGGTTCTTCCGTGGCTGCATTTTGAGCCGCGCGAAGGACCACCCTTATCGTTGTCATCAAGCTATCGGGGTGCCAAGGCTTGGTGATCACATGCGCAGCCCCCAGTCGCATACTGGTTGCTTCGGTTTCGATCGAAGGGAAACGGGCCAGCATGATAACGGGGATCGATCTCGTACAGCGGTCATTCTATAACTGGGTCAATACTTCCCAGCCATCCATCTTCGGCAAATCCACGTCTAGGAGAATAAGGTCGATGGCTTCTTGGCCGGCGGCCTCGAGCCCCGCCGGCCCATTGATGGCTTCAAGAAAATCATACCCGTTCTTGCTGAGGCTATCCTTCAGTGCTTGTCTGATGGTCCGCTCTCGATCGACTATCAGTACCTTTGTCATTTCCGCCTTCCTCTTCTTGAGGTGGTTTCCGAGAACCCTGCCAATGGTGCCCACCAGGCCCCGACAGGTTGCATTATTGCGCGGACGGTCCAGAAGTTTTCCTGACCCCGGCTAATCCACTGTCGGTGAGAAAGGCTTTTCCGGAGATTCCAAGTGATCTCCGATCCGGGCCTTGGGCCGAATTTCCTGCTCCCCGTCTGGGGAGGCTTGCTGCTATTTCCCCGTCAGGGTCTGGTCCATTTGAGACCTCCGGCCACAAATCCCCGGCCAGCTCCCCTCGGGACCGTCGCTTTTTCCGGCCACCCGGAGTACCGTGTCGAGGTAAAGCCCGAGGGGCGAGACTGCGGATCGGGATGACCTGGGCAGCCACGGCCTCGGGTTGGTCGCAGTCGGCTGTCCCGAGTGCGATAACCTAAGAGAAGCCCGCGCCCGCCCGCGGCGAACTGAAAGAGCGATCTCCAAACGGCAGCGCACATTGCAATTGGTGGCTGGGCCCATAGGCCGATGCGTTAGTTCGATGGCGTGGTCAACCTACTACCAGCAGCAAGCTGACGTTGCTCACGCCGTTGTTGAGCATGACGCGGTGCGCATTCGAGGTCGGTATCCACAAAGCATACGCCCGACTGGTGAACGACGGCAGGGTGTAGCCATCGGGAACCCTCGGTGTGGACACCTCCAAGCGCTGCCGAATGACTCATCGGCAAGTCTCGAGGACCGATCGCCCGCCAAGATAACCACTGCGGAGACCACGAAGGCCGAACAGATTAGCATGTAGGTCTCGGCAACTCCACCCAACGTTGACACCTTTCCAGGCTGGGTGTACGTTGATGCCCGAGCCCTCCTATCTGCCTTACGCCAGCCGCCCGCTCTCCGGATAGTCTGGGCCCGCGCCGGTCGCCGAAGAGAACGGAGCGGGGCCAAACCCTGGGTGGTTTCAGCGGTCGCGAGACCGCTGCCCGAGGGGAGGGTTCAGGGAGTGCCCTTGTCGACGCCCCGGAAAATTTTCCTGGTGGGATTCATGGCATCGGGCAAGACCCGTGTGGGAAGGGAACTGTCGCGGCTTACGGGCCTCCCTTTGGTCGACGCCGACGATGAAATCGTGGCGCGGGCCGGCAGGCCCATCCACCAGATTTTTCAGGACTCCGGAGAGGCCGCGTTCCGGTATCTGGAGAGTTCGGTCATCCGCGACCTGTGCTCTGGGCCGGTGAAAATCGTCGCCGCGGGAGGGGGAGCGTTCGTTGACCCGGACATCCGAGGGCGAATGCTGGCCAGCGGCCTGGTGTTCCACCTCAGCGCCCGGCCCGAGACCATTCACCGCCGGATTACCGAGCCCTCAACGCGTCCCTCCTCGCAAACGGACCCCTCCCCATCTGAAGGTGGGGATGCAGCAGGGTCAGGGGAGCCCGTGCGCCCCCTCTTGGCGGGCGGGGACCCGATGGCGAAGATCCGTTCCCTGCTGGCCCAGCGGGCCGGCGCCTACGCCCAGGCCCACCACACGATCGAGACGGACCATCTGACGCCGGAACAGGTAGCCCGGCAAATCCTGGAGATCTGCCGGCTGGAGACTACCAGTAGTGGAGGAGGGCCCATGGACGACCCGGACCTGGCCGCGGTGGTGCATCACTCCGGCGGCAGCTACCCGGTAGTCGCTGGCTGGGGTATCCTGAACAGCCTGGGCAATCGGCTAGCAGCCCTGGGCATCAAGAGCCCGGCCTACATCATCACCGATAGCAAGGTCATGCGGCCATACGGGCGGAGGGTGCAGTGGTCGCTGCACCGGAGCGGCATTGACGCCCACTGCTTCATCATCCCCGAGGGGGAATCCAGCAAGAGCTTCCAACTGGCCCAGGCCATCTACGATTGGCTGTTGGAACGGCGGGCCGAGCGGGGCCAGGCGATTATCGCCGTTGGCGGCGGGGTAGTCGGCGACCTGGCGGGTTTCGTGGCGGCCACCTTCCTGCGCGGCGTGCCCTTCGTCCAGGTCCCAACCAGTATGGCGGCCATGGTAGACGCCTCCATCGGGGGCAAGGTGGCGGTCAACCTTCCTCAGGCAAAGAACATGGTGGGCGCCTTCTACCAGCCCGAGGGGGTTTTCGCCGACGTTCAAGCCCTCTCCACCTTGGGAAAACGGGAGCTTTCCGAGGGCTGGGCCGAAGCGATCAAGCACGGTTTCATCTTGGACGCCGGGCTGGTGGATGTTTTCGAAGAGCACGCCGAAGCCCTGATGGCGGTGGAGCCCCAGATAACCACTGAGGTAATCCGCCGCAGCATGGCTATCAAGGCCGAGGTCGTAAGCCGGGACGAGCGGGAGACCCTGGGCATACGCATTCAGCTCAACTACGGCCACACCATCGGACACGCTCTGGAGTCGTCCACCGAGTACGGCCGCTTCCTTCATGGTGAAGGCGTGTCCATCGGCATGATGGGCGCCGCCCGCATCGCCAAGGAGATGGGATTGATGCCGGAAGCGGTCATGGACCGGCAACGCCGGCTGCTGGAGCGGTTCAACCTGCCGGTCCGGGCCGGCGGCGTTCCCGTGGACAGCATGCTGCGGGCCATGTCCCTGGACAAGAAGACGGCTGGAGGCGCCAACCGTTGGGTGCTGCTGGAGGACGTAGGCAAGACCGTGGTGCGCAGCGATGTGCCCAGGGACCTGGTGGAATCGACCGTCCGGGAGCTGGCCGGCTAGAGTTATTGCGACGAGCCGGGACCGGTGGCCGGGCCGTTCATTCGTCTCTAGGCCGGCCGCTTCAGTTTGGCCGATATCAGCATGGCCGCAATCACAAGGCAGATCAAGCCGGCGAAGCCCAGGAGCACGGCCGAAGCCACCGGGGCCAGGAACTCGGTGCTCGAAACGCTCTCCGACACCTGTCTCAGCGCCACGGCCAGACTGCCGCTCAGGATGGTAACGCCGAACAGGGCCCTGATCCGGCTCGCATCGACCACCCTGGTGGCTGCCGTCCCAAGCTGCGAACCCAGAGATGCGGAGGCCAGCATTATTACCACCATCAAGGGGTCGACGCTGTTGGACATGGACTTCACAAAAGTCCCCACAGTGCCCGTGATGATGATCTGAAAAAGGTCGGTGCCTATGGCCACTACGGTGGGTATGCCCAGGACAAACACCAGCGCGGGCATCAAGATAAAACCGCCTCCTGCGCCCAGCAGGCCCGCGAAGAACCCAATCAGTGCGCCCAGGCCGATGGGTATGAACACGGAGATGCGACGGATTCCCGATACCGGCAGGGCAACGTAGGTCGGCACCCACCCAAGACCGGGCAGCCAGAGCCGTTCCGGCCCGATGTTCAGCGCCTGTACCCGCAGGGTCAGCCCGGCAGTAGACACCTGGCAGGCGTCGGTGCCCTTCCTCCGCTGGGTCCGCCGGTAATCGTAGACAATGAAGGATCCCAGGAGGGCCAGAAACACCACGTACACGTAGCGAATCACCGGGCCGGCCACGCCTGCCGACTCCAGTTGCTTGATGACTTCCTCGGCGCCAAACACCGCGGGTATGGTGCCGCCGACCATGAGAAACCCCAGCTTGAAGTCCACGTTCCCCATTCGCCGGTGCTTCAGCGTGTTGATAATGGACGACCCCATTATCAGGGTGAGGCCGGTGCCAACGGCGAATGTCGCGGGCACTCCGAAGACCAGCAGACCTCCCGTCACCAGGAACCCGCCGCCCACGCCGAAGAATCCCCCCAGGATGCCTACCTGCAGGCCCAGGAGCCCCAGAAGGAACGGGCTTATTACCACGTCGGCGTTGGGGAAATGCATGACTACCGTATGCGGCGCCTGGTGGCCTTTCTGACAGGCCCCCCAGAAGAGAGTAACCGCAACACCGACTCCCAAAACACGAACAGTACCAGGCTGGTACAGGCTACCGACGCTACCACCAGCAGCGCCCACAGAACGGAGTGGTCGGCGCTGAAGGTTTTCAGGAAATCGGTCAACGTATCGTACATGCTGCCCCTGGTTCTTCCAGCCGCGGCCGGGTTGTGCGGGGCGGAATTCGAGTCGCCGCCCGATGGCCGCCTGTCGTCGGACGCTTATCTACAGTTATCAACAGCTAACATGGGTCACCAATCAGACCGCCATGCCAAGATCGGCCGGCTCCATCCGGCCTTTCGTCAGTCCTGAGGGGGGCGTTGTCACGAGAGCTTGCCGGGAGCCCACCGTTGCCACCCTCATAATGGATGTGGGAGAACTCGCTAGCGACGCCCCGAAGTAGCTGAGGTACCGGCGATTGCCCGACTTGCTTCGAAACCGGCCCGCACGTTACGATAGGCGCGGTCACTTGGCTTGAACGGTCCTGGAAGTTGTCGGCGCTCCCGTCCGCACATCGCCGGAAAATCATACCACGACCGGACCTACATGACACTCGCCCGCCAGCCTTGGGAGCGGGCCTGACCGAGGCGAATTCCACGAATCCAGGCCGCAAATGGCGGCCGCAAGACCGATCGACATGTCCCAATTTCAATTCACGCTCGAATATAACCAAGGCAGTGCCCGCGTGGGGGAGTTCCAAACACCCCATGGGCTCCTGGCCACGCCGGCGTTCATGCCGGTGGGCACTCAGGCTGCCGTAAAGACCTTGACCTCCGAGGAAGTGGCGGCGGCGGGTGTCGAAATATTGCTATGCAACGCCTACCACTTGTATCTGCGCCCCGGCGTGGGGACGGTGCAACGTCTGGGTGGCGTCCACCGGTTCATGGGCTGGAGCGGGCCGGTCCTCACCGACAGCGGTG
>CAJWBT010000111.1 GCA_913020235.1 uncultured Chloroflexota bacterium | reverse complement strand
AGCGGCGGGACCCTCGCTTAATATTGCCCCCATCCTGTCCAACTGATGGGGTCCACTTCAGCCCTCAACTTGGAAGAAAGCCAGATAAGAGCCTACAAGCAACAACGCGTGGTGGGGGCCGATGCGGAAGACCTCCTCCATATTATCGCTAGCTCGAGAGGCCGCCGCCGGAAAGGATTAGACGCGGGGGTGACGAAATGACATGTCGCCAGTGAGTTGAGGGAACCCAAAAGAAACTGTGAAGCCGAAGACGCTGGAACGAAAGGAGAATGAACATGTGGTCGAGAGGTACACACAAATAGCTTTTCTTGGTCTTTGCTCTGGTGGGCATGCTGGCGTTGTTGGCCGCTGCTTGCGGCGGGGATGACGTCTCTCAGGATGACTTGGACGCCGCTAATGCTTCGTTGAGCAGCAGCCAGGCGCAAGTCAGCCAACTCCAGGCTCAAATTGCAGCCACGGGTCCGGTGAATATCGTCCAGGTCGGCGAACTTGCCGCGGCGGCCCCGGCGCAGGCCGCGCCATCTGGATGGGACACTGACGAGTCCGTCAGGGGCGGCTTGATTCTCTTTGCGAAATACGATTCCAGCGGGCCCGACGCCTGGGACGTGGCAGCGCACTCCATGGTGTACGTCACCGGCCAGGGCGGAGAGGACCTATCCGAACGGGGTATAGCAAGGCCGTTCCCGGGATTCCAGATCGCAGATGCCTACTCCAAGGAGGTCATTACAACGGCGGGGTTCGACCTGGGAACGGAATTGCAGGCCTTTCCTCATGGCATAGGCATATCCCCTGACGGAAAGTGGATCTATGTCCCCACCGGCATCGACTCAGATTCTGGGAACGCGGCCAGGGACGGAAAGTCGCGGCTTCTGGTCGTTAATGCCAGGACCCTGAAGCTGGATAAAGTGTTGACCCACCTTACCGGCGGGGTCCACCACGTCGTCGCGTTCAAGGACTGGGAGGACCGAGACCGCATCCGGATAGGCTCGAACGTGGGCTCGACCTTCGTCCTCGACCCCAATGACGACCAGCGGGTCGTCATGGCGGTAACTCCCAGCGACATGCCCGGTGGGCTTAGAGAGAATCGCATAGGTCACCCGTATCTCACAGTCGACCCCACGGGCAGATACCTGTATCAGCAGTTGCGTCCCCAGTGGCTCTTCGGGTCCATCATCGACCCCAACTGCCGGACGCTGAGAGATTTGGGTATCCCCACTAGCATCCACTACTCCGGCGAGCTATGGCGTTTGGCCCCGAGCACCAGCATGCTGGAGGCCAAGCCTATCGCCGCGAACACCACGAAAATGAGGGAATAGCTTTGCCGCAGGTCGAAGACGATGCCGGCTAGGAGCGGCCCGGTGGATTGGCCGATCAAGACCCCGATCTCGCCCACTCCCCTGATTCTGCCCAGCGACGTTCTCCCGAAGTAGTTGGCGTACATGAATGAAGGGACCACGGTGGACCCGGCGGTGACCAGCCCAATCAAGACCGCGGCCACGAAAGCTTCACCGCTGGTGCTGACCGAGATCAAGTAGAGTGTGCTCAGGCTCTGCAAAATCATGATCACCGAATAGACGAACCGCGCTTCTACCTTTTCCAATATCCATCCCCATCCCACGCTGCCGCCGGCGGCGACCAACCAACTCACGCTTATGGCCGTGGCGGCCATGCCTATGGAGAGCCCTTGGTCCTGGTAGAAGGCGCCGATGTGGATGCCGATACCCGCATTCACAAAGTAGAGGGCAAACCCCATCACGAACAGGATCCAAAAAGGGAATGTTCCCATGGCGGCCTTCAGCGTCCAAGAAGGGGCCTCGGTCCTCGCGGCGCCCGCGGACGTGCGCGAGGTCCTGTCCCTTGGTTCGTTGTCAGGGCTCAGCCCCATGTCCTCCGGACGCTCAACGATCAGCAGCAAGGCCGGTGCAACGGAAACCGCCAGCACGATCACCCCCAGGCTGATCCACGCCACCTTTAGGCCGTAGTGGTCTATCAGGAGCGCCGAGACCATGGTGAACGTAAGTCCGCCGATGGCCCCTCCCACGAAGATTATCCCGAGGGCCCTACCCCGTTTTCTTATGAACCATCGGGAGACCACGGTGCTGGCGCCGATGGGCGCTGAGGTATGGAACACAACGCGGGCAACGGCGTAGGCCAGATAGAAGGTCACCGGAACGCTTGCCCAGGCCAGGGAGGTAATGGAGACTCCCATGATCAAAACGCTGATCACTAGAACCGGGCGGGCGCCAAACCGGTCGATGGCCCAGCCGATTATGGGCGACATCACCAGCGACGCCAGGGCCCCGGCGCTGACCGCACCGGAGATCATGGTGCGGCTCCATCCCAGGCTCTGGGACATTGGGTAGATGAAGACGGTCAGCGTGGTTATTGCGGGGGCCATTCTGGCGAAGACGGCGGTGCCGGCGGCTGCCGCCACCACCCACCCGTAGAAAAAGGGGAGTCTATCCTTCAGCCGGTACGCAAGAAGCATTCACACAACCTTAGCCGAAAACCTCCCACAGTTTACCAGCACTCTGCTCGGTGACCACCCCGCCGCCATGAGTTGTTCCGGAGATCCCTTGGATTCCAGACGCCCGGCGGACGCCGGACCAAGATTGACGGCATGGGGGGCCGGTGATATGGTTCAGCCGGTTGCTGAAGCACCATCGATTTGGGTGCACGAGATTTGATCCGGGATTCCCCGGCTCAACGCGAGAGTGTCAATAGATGAGCGAAGGATTCTTGCACGGCATCAGGGTGGTGGACCTCACGCATATGCTGGCCGGCCCCTATTGCGCCCAATGGCTGGGAGACATGGGCGCCGACGTAATCAAAGTGGAGGCCACCGGCCAGGGGGACCGGTCGCGACGGTCGGCACCCGAGATCATGAAGGACGGCAAGGTGGGCTACAACTTCCTGTCGGTGAACCGGAACAAGCGTGGCATCGCCGTCAACCTCTCCACCAAAGAGGGTCAACGCATCATCCACAAGCTGGTGGAGCAGGCCGACGTCTTTCTGGTCAACCTGCGGGCAACCACGGTCAAGAAGCTCGGGCTGAGCTACGAGGACCTACGGCGGATCAACCCCGGGCTCGTCTACGCCTCCATAACCGGCTTTGGCGACAAGGGGCCGCACAAGGACCTGCCCGGCCAGGACCTGCAGATTCAGGCCATGGCCGGCCTCATGAGCATCACCGGCTATCGGGACCGGGTCTCCGTGCCCGCGGGCGACTTCATCGCTGATGCGGTGACGGGGATACAGACCGCCTTCGGCGTCCTCGGCGCTCTTTACTCCCGGCACGAGACCGGCGAGGGCCAGGAGGTCAAAACCTCCCTCTTTGCCAGCCTCCTTGCCCTCTACCCCCAGCAGGTCGCCTTCTTTATGGGGAACCGGTTTGCGGCCCCCAAGGCCGAGACCGGGTCAACCCACTCTTTGCCTCCCTACGGCGCGTGGCGGACCAAGGACGGGAAAGAGATAGCCATTTCAACCTGGCGGCAGGAGTTCTGGCTCAAGTTCTGCGTGGCCGTGGGCCGGCCGGAACTGGGGGAAGACACCAGGTTCGACAGCATCGAGCAGCGTTGGAAGCACCGGACGGAGCTTCTGAGCATCGTCCAGGAGGTGTTGCTCGAGAAGACTCAGGAGGAGTGGATACCCTTGCTCCGCGAGCACGGGCAGTGGGTCGTGCCCGTGCGGACCTTCGAGGAAATCTGCACGGAGGATACCCATCTTCGGGATAACGGGCTCATGTTCGACCTGGAGCACCCGGAGCTGGGCAAGAGCACCTTCTACGGATTACCCATCAAGTTCAGCAAGACCCCACTGACCGCCCGGAAACACGCTCCCCTCCACGGCGAGCACACCGGCGAGGTGCTCAGGGAGCTGGGCTACAGTGAGGAGGAGGTCGGTGAGCTTTCCCGGGCGGGCATAGTTCAGGGTTGACCGGCTGCCACAGCTCCCCGGATTCCTGGCGCGCTTCTACCGGCATCGCTTGAAGCTTGGCCCACGCGATAGAGGTCTCCACCGAACCTCCCCAGGCTGAGGTTCCGGGCCCGCAATGGCCGCCTACAATGACGATCTCTTGTCCCACCGGCTCGGTGTAACGAGCGGTGGCGCCCAGCACGCCGGGGATGGTCACCTTCCCCTCAGGGAGCATGACATCGCGTTGGACCTTCCACTCTTGGGCGGAGCGGGCCGGCCCACAACCCCGGTTTTCAGGGTCCGGCGGGCTCGCTCCGATGACTGTGGCCGGAAACCGTTGACTTCCGGGCCGGGAAACAGTGACAAGCATACCTCCTCCACAGCCCTGTACGGGCCAATGAGGGACAGAGAGAGGGAGAGGCGGCTTTGGGGTTCAGGACCGCCGTACGTCGCTCCTGGGGCACAAAAAGGGCACTGGAGTGTCTGGCGCGGAGTGTGGAAGAACCGGGACTGTCGGCGATGGCGGCTGTCACACACCGGCTCCCCGGCGAGGTCCACCCGCCGAATTCCGGTTATCGTCGCCGTCGGCTTTCAAGCCAGGAAGGGTAGTGGTCTCGCGTGAAGGATAGGACAGCCGACCCCAGGGCCCGTCGGAAGCTGTTTTTCGGCTGGAAGATTGTGGCGGCGGGCGGAGTCCTCAATGCCCTGGCGGGCGGCGCCTACTGGACCGGCTTCTCAGTCTACTTCCTTCCCGTGACCCGGGACTTTGGCTTGAGCCGGGCGGCTACCTCCGTGGTCCACGGCCTGGGCCGGCTAGAAGGGGGATTCGGCGCGCCCGTGGCGGGGTATCTTGTGGACCGCCTCGGCCCCCGTACGATGGTGGCCTTCGGCGGCGCCGTGGGTGGCTTGGGATTCATCCTGCTGGGTTTCACTCCCAACTTCGCCATGTTCCTTCTGGTGTACGTCGGAATCCTTTCCCTGGGTATGAATGCTGGTTTCAACCACGGTATCACCGCCGCAATCAACCAGTGGTTCATTCGCCGCAGGGGCCTTGCCATGTCCATTACCTATATGGGCCAGTCGATAGGCGGCGCCGTCATCACCCCGGCCGTCGCCTTCATAGTGCTTACTGCGGGTTGGAGGCCCGCCGCCGTCATATCGGGGGTGATCATGGTAGTCGTGGTGGTCCCCCTGTCACTCGTGATACGCCGTTCCCCGGAGAGCATGGGCCTTCTGCCCGATGGAGACCGGGTGCCACTCGCCGTCAGTAGGAGCGTTTTCGCCGGGCAGCCGTCTCGGTTCAGCCGCCACATCACAGCCGTGGATTTTACGGCGAAGGAGGCGTTCGGAACACGGGCGTTCTGGGTACTGACGCTGGCGATGGGCCTGCGGATTGCGGCCACCACTGCGACAACCGTCCACATGGTGCCCCTGGTGGTGTGGAAAGGGCAGACGGAAGCCACGGGAGCCCTCGTCGTGGCCTTCGTGGCCCTTACTTCAATCCCGCTCCGGGTCTTTCTGGGTTGGGTAGGTGACAAATGGGCCAAACAGAAGATGGTCAGCATCACCATGTTCCTGGGAGCGGCGAGCCTGATGATTCTCCTCCTGCCAGGGGCTGGAATTGGGCGGCTGCTCGTCTTCGCGGCCCTATTCGCCTTCCCTGAAGGTGTCATCGGCATGTCCTGGTCTCTGATCGGAGACTACTTCGGCCGCAAAAGCTTCGCCACCCTCAGAGGGGTGGGCGACGCCGCGGGCAGCTTCATGTCCGCTGGTACGCCGGTGTTCCTGGGCTGGATGTACGATACCACCGGGAGCTATCGCGACGCCCTCATCCCGATGGTTGCTCTGTATCTGATTACGGCTCTACTCTTCTGGAACCTCCCCAGCGCCAAGCTCCCCGGCCGGGTGACGGACTCGACAACGGGAGACGCCGCTAGCGGTGACGAAGTAGCCGAATCCGAGCCGCGAAACGGCCAAGAAATCGGCTAACCTAGCGACCTGTCCGAGGCGTATCGGACCGCCTCTGCTGGTTCCCCGTAGCCCGGGTCTCCTTCCCCGCTTGAATCTGGCCTGGATGGACTTCGGTCGGGTGGACTTCGGCCGGGTGGCCAACCGGGCAGTTTGCCGTTGGCCGAAGAGGCGTCAGACGTCTATGCGGTATACGCGAGCGGCGTTGTCGTGGAACAAAGCGACGCGCTCCGCGGCCGAGTAGCTCTTGGACAGCCTCTTGAAAGCGTTGTACAGCACGTGGTGGGAGTACGCCACCTTATCAACCGGGAAGTTGCTCTCGAACATGCACCGGCTGGGGCCGAACTGCTCGATGCAGTAATTCATGAAGGGGGCCATGGACTCGGCCAGCTCTTCCGAGCCGATGGGCTTGGTCCGGGCATACCAGTCAAAACCGGTGCGGGGCATTCCGATGCCACCCAGTTTGACGTTGACGTTGGGGCACTCTGCCACAGCGGCGATGCCGCTCCGCCAGGTGGCCAGCACCTCGTCGTCCCGGTTGGCGTAGGGGCCGACCCGCAGCAGGCCCCCAATATGGTTCAAGACGATGGTCAGGTCGGGTACGGCCTTGGCGAAAGCCGCCAACTCGGGCAACTGCGGGAAGTACAGCCAACTATCCAGGGACAAGCCCATGCGCGCCAGGACATGGGCGCCTGCCCGGAAGCCGTCGCTGGCCAGCTGGCCCTGCATGTTGTGAGCGGAGGTGTTCTCCACCTCCGGGTGAGGGTCCCAGGTAACGGTGTGGCGGATACCGCGAAACCGGTTGGTGCTGGCCGCCCGCAACGCCTCCAGGACCGGCTCCACCCGTTGGCCCAGGTTCAGGTTGGCGTGGCCGACGATGGCTGCCGCCGCCCGGCCGGGGCCGTAGAGACCGCTGGCGCTGGCAGCGGCCAAACCCTGGACGAATTCGACTTCACCAACGGGACCCATCTCTTCGGGTCCCTCGGGACGGTACATTGCTTTCGTCTCAATGAACACGGTGGAGCGGACGTTGTGGCCGGCGTTGATATCGGCGGCCAACTCGTGGAGGAGATACCGTTGGTAGGGAAGGCGCGCGGGCCGGAAGTCCCAGAAATGGTGATGGGGATCGCAGATGGGAATCTCCGGCTCCAAGGTCGATTCCTGGGTTAGAGCGAGCCAGTCATTGCCTCCGAATGGCATGATGATTCCTCCTTGGCGGTTTTCGAGCGGTGCATGGCGGTGGCCCAATCATATCACTGGATGCAGTCCGCAAACTTGGCGGCAAGATTGGCGCAGCGATGATAGGCAAGGGGCATCCTAGGCTGGGTCTGCCAGAAATCGAAAGATGTCACTCTTGTATATTGACCCCTAGGGACGGAGTTAAGACCGTTGTCATTCTTAGGGCATAAAAGCCCGTCGCTCAGATAGGTCTCCCTCCGCCCCTTGCCGAGTGCGGACGGCATCTTGGGCCACCAAGCCCGCATTAGCAAGGTTGCAC
>CAJWBT010000110.1 GCA_913020235.1 uncultured Chloroflexota bacterium | reverse complement strand
CGCCAGGGCCGGGTGGTCGCGGTGACCACCCAGATCATAAGCCGCAGCGGCGTCAGCACCGGCATTGGGCTTTCCGTGCCCATAAACACGGCCAAGCAGGTGATACCGGCGCTCATTGAGGACGGGCGCTACGAGTACTCCTGGCTGGGTATCTCCGGCGTCACCCTTCGCCCCGAGGTGGCTGAGCGGATGGACCTCCCCCGAGAGACAGGCGGGGCCCTGGTGATCGAGGTCGCCGAGAACAGCCCGGCAGAGCGGGCCGGACTGAATGGAAGCGACTCGACGTTCACCATCGAAGGGGTGCAACACTCGGTGGGCGGGGATATCATAGTGGCAATAGATGGCACGGCCCTACCGCAAATGAATGACCTGATCGCCTTCTTGACCGGCAACACCCGGCCCGGTGACAAAGTGATCCTGGACATCATACGGGACGGGGAGAAGCGAGAGCAGCTTGAGGTGACCCTGGGCAAACGGCCCAGCTCCGGCTAGCGGCGCGGAGGCGCGCCGAACCGTCGCCCCAACTGCCTGGCAAACGCGGGCGAAAGCCAGCCCTCCGAAATTCGATCTTCGTCGGGATCAGTCAGGCTCTTGTTGAGCGCCATCTTGAGGATGATGGCCCTCGTCAAATCCGTTGTGCAGACGCGCCAAGTGCTTCGTTCACTAGCCAACAGTCAGATTCCCACCCAGCCAGAAAAGGGTATGATGGGCGCGGGGCTTCGCCTGCGCTCTTCATACCCTCCATTACGAGGAGGGGGGAGCATTTCGATGAAGCGTATTATCAGCCGAAGGAGCTAGCGGGCGGGAGGACTACCGCCAAGAACCTGGTGACTGAAGCAATTGGTCGGGATATGAAGCTTCAAGGGGGAAGGACAATATGCGAGAGAACCGGATCAAGAGGGTGATGCGTGAGGGGGGACTGGCCATCGCCAGCCATGTTGGGTTTTCCGACCCCGCGGTGGTGGAGATCATCGCACTGGCGGGTTTCGATGGCGCGTTCATCGACATGGAGCACAGCGCCTTCGATCTGCAACTGGTGGGGGAGATGATACGGGTGGCGGACCTGGCGGGCATCACCTCGGTGGTTCGGGTGCCCGACAATGACACCAAGCTTATCTTGCGGATCCTGGATATGGGCGCCCAGGGCATCCAGGTGCCCCACATCGCAGGAGTCGAGGGCGCCAAGCGGGCCGTCGACGCGGTCCGATACCCGCCGGTGGGAGACCGTGGGGGCGCCGGCAGCACCAGGGCCGCCGGCTATGGCTCGGTGCCCTGGAGAGACCACGTGCGGACCTCCAACGATGAAGTACTCCTGGTGGTGATGACCGAGGACCAGAGGGGTTTCGACGAGATAGAGGCCATCGCCGGCGTGGATGGGGTCGACCTTATCGCCCTGGGCCCCACGGACATCTCGGCGGCGCTGGGGATCACCGAGCCCGGGGACCCCAGGCTGCGGCAGGCGTTCGAGGAGATGGCCGGCAAAGTCAAGAATGTCGGTAAGGCGAAGGTGTACATTCCGGTGTACCACTCGGCCCTCTACCTTACGCCCCAAGACCTGGTACAGATGGGGGTCAGCTACACGTCCGTTGCGCCGGCGCCGCCCACCATCGTTTTGAATTCCCTTCGGGAATCCGCCAAGCGCATCAGGGAGGCGACACCCCAAAAGGCCGGAGCGTAAACGGGCTGCGGTGACTCGGCCGGCGGGCGTAACCGAGTGTGCTGTCTTGTAAAAGGCTTTACATCGGCGAAACTATGCGGCGTTCCCTCCCAGCCGTTGTCATTCCGGCGAAAGCCGGAATCCGGAGAAGTCTTTGCTGGATCCCCCTTCCGCGGAAGGGCCGGGATGACTGACCAGGTATCAAACCAACCACGAGCTACAAGACTAGGCAGCAGCCCGGTTGGACGCCTGTTCCAACGCCCTGCCGGCCAGCACGCCGGTGAGGTGCTCCCGGTACTCCTCCGAGCCGTGCTGGTCGCTCAGAAACTGGATGCCGGCAGCCGCCCGCCGCGCCGCCTGACCCAGGTTCCGCGCTGAAGGCTCTTTGCCCGTCAGGTAGCGCTCCGACGCCCTGGCCCGGACCGCCTTGGGGCCTGCTCCGGTCACACCGATGCGGACCCGTCGGCATAGCCCCCGTTCATCAAGGGTTACCAGGGCCGCGACTCCCACCACGGCGAACCGTGACGCCTTGTTCGCGAACTTCTGGTAGGACCCGCCGGTGTGCCGTGGAAGCTGAGGAACGAAGATCTCGGTGATGACCTCCGTGTCTCGCAGCGCGGTGGTAAACAGGTCCACGAAGAAACGGCCGGCGGGCAGGCTACGGGACCTACCACCTCCGGAGGTCCGGATTCGGGCTTCCAGGGCCAGCACGACCGCTGGGAGGTCGGCGGCGGGGTCGGCGTGGGCGATGGAGCCCCCGATGCTCCCCTTGTTCCTGACTTGCAGGTCAGCCACCTGGGCCGCCGTTTCCGCCAGCACCGGCGCCCGCTCTCGCACCAGCCCGGATGACTCCAGCGCGTGGCAGGTGGTCATGGGGCCGATGGCCAGGCCCCCGTCCCGCTCCGTTATGTAAGCCAGGTCGCCTATCCGGCCCAGGTCGACCACGTGTGAAGGCTGGGCCAGCCTCAGCTTCATCATCGGCAGCAGACTGTGCCCGCCCGCCAGCACCCTGGCTTCGCCGGGGTGCCTTCGCAGAATGGCCAGGGCTTCCCCCAGGGTCGAGGGAGCGTGGTACTCAAAAACGGCGGGTATCATTTAAGGCCCCTGCTCATTCGGGTCCGGCTCCCCTCATCTTGGCAGCGGCGTTCTGGGTCGCCTTCACGATGTTGTAGTAACCGGTGCACCGGCAGATGTTGCCGGCAATGCTGCGCCGGATCTCTTCGTCCGAGATGGCTGGATTTCGCTCCAGGGCCTGATACAGGGTCATTATCATGCCCGGCGTGCAAAAACCGCACTGCAGGCCGTGCTCTTCCCAGAACCCCTCCTGCAGTGGGTGAAGCTCCCCGTCCCCGGCCAGCCCCTCGATGGTCATGATGCTGGAGCCGCCGGCCTGGACCGCGAGAACGGTGCATGACTTGACCGCCAGGCCGTCAACCAGGACGGTGCAGGCCCCGCACTGGCTGGTGTCGCAGCCGACGTGGGTGCCGGTGAGCCCAAGAATATCCCGCAGGAAATGGACCAGGAGAAGCCTCGGCTCCACGGTACGGGTGTAGCTGGCGCCGTTTACGTTCACCGTGATGGCGTGGGGCATTGCTTCTCTCTCCAACCAGATGGACGGCAACCAGATGGACGGCGACCAGATGGACGGCAGTCCCGCCAAGGGGCATGTTATCCAGGCCGCAAAAGCCTGTCAACCGCCGTTGATTCCCCGTCTGTGGTCGCCACGTGCGCTGCGAAAAGACTCAGATGCGTGGCGGCCCGACCGGCTCGTCACCGCGAGGGCCTCTACTTGTATTAGTACAGGGCTTGTAATACTCTCATAGCAGCTTTTTGGCACCGGGCAGCAAGCTACTGCTACTCCCCGCCGGGTTCCGACGCCACCCGGCGGACGAGATTGTTTACCGAGCCCTGACGCCCGCCCTTCCCGCTGATGGGAGAAGAGCTGGGGTGAGGGATCGCTTCGCGCCCCTAATCCGTGGCATGACCCACCGATAAAGGACCTCGCTTGAACCGGCTACCTGGCTTCGCCCGCGCGACAACTCGTCCCCGCCGAGTCTTCTACGGCTGGTGGCTGGCCGGGGTGGCCGGCACCGTGATGGCCGTGGGTTCGGTGCCTTTCTTTCAGGGCACCACGGTCTGGAACCCCGTGCTGGAGAGCCACTTCGGGTGGAGCCGGGGCCAGATGTCCTGGGCTTTCGCCTTGGCCAGGGCCGAGGGCGGCCTCATGGGTCCGGTGGAAGGGTTTTTGATAGAACGGCTGGGACCTCGCCGCATGGTGCTGATCGGCTTGACGATCCTGGGCGGGGGCTTTCTCATCTTGGGCAGCGTGCAGCAGCTCTGGCACCTGTACCTGGCCTTCGCCGTTATGAGCCTGGGTGCGGGCCTGGGCACCTGGCTTCCGATGATGACGGCGCTCAATAGCTGGTTCATCCGGCGGCGGTCAACGGCCATGGGCATAGCCATGGAGGGGTTCTCCCTCGGCGGGGTGTTCCTGATACCCGTCATGGCCTGGGCCATTGGCAGCATCGAGGCAGGCGAACCCGAAAGGTTTGGCTGGCGAGCCACTGCCCTGGGCATAGGTGTCTTCTTGATGACGCTGGCCTTTCCCATTTCCCGGCTGGTGCGAAACCGGCCCGAGGAGTACGGTCAGCGCCCCGACGGAGACAGTCCGGAACGCCCGCCTACGGCGGCCCAACGGGCGGAAGCTCCGCCGGGGGGCGACGAAGGACGGGACTTCACCTGGCAGCAGGCCCTGAGAACGCGGACCTTCTGGCTGATTACCGTTGGCCACGCTTGCTCCACCACCGTCATCGTGACCGTCGCGGTGCACCTGGGACTCATGCTGGGAGACCGGGGGTTTTCGCTGCAGATGGTAGGCTGGGTGGTTTCAACGTACACCGCCGTCGGGGCCTTCTTCACCCTGGTGGGCGGGTACGTTGGGGACCGGGTACCCATACGTATTGCGCTATTCGGGTTCTCCGCAACCCAGTCGGTGGCGATCGCCATTCTGTTTCTGAACGAAACCACCTACATCGCCTTCGTCTTCGCGGTGCTCATGGGCATCGGTTTTGGGGGCCGGATACCCCTGACCACCGCAGTCCGCGGAGTCTACTTCGGCCGCAGGGCTTTCGCCAGCATCACCGGCATATCCATGCTGCCCATGAACCTGTTCCTGATCACCGCCCCGCTGTTCGCCGGCTACATGTTCGACTATACCGGGAGCTACGCGGTGCCTTTCACCACCGTGGCGGTGGTAAGCTTCTTGGGCTCCACCTTGTTCCTGTTCCTGGGGAAACCCTCGGCGGCTGGACAGCGGGCTGGCTAGGCGGTCCGGGTCCGGGTCTGGGACGCGGATTAGCTCACGCTGTCGACCAGCAGACCTTTTAGCTCCTCGACGGTGGCATCGATCCAATCGCCGGCCCGGGCCGCCGTACGGGTCCGCCTCTCCCGGCTGAACTCCTGATCGTTGATCTCCGGGTTCTCGGCGCGAATCGCCGCCTCGATCTCCGCCGTCTCTCGGCTGGCCACCGCCGGACGCTCGATCCAGTGACAGATGTACCGGTGGTCCCGGGTGTAGAACACCGCCACCGGAATGGACATGAACTCGCCCCGGTTGAGGAACTCGTTCATGATGTCGTGGTTCAGGTCCCGGGGGAATATGCGCAACTCGATGGCGGCGGCCTCCGCCACCCGGGCCAGCACCGGCAGTCCCCGGACCACGTCCCCGCACCAGTCTTCGCCCAGCACCAGCATCTTGGCCGGGCCGTCGGGCCGGTCGGCCAGTTCCCTGAACGAGGCTGCGTCCTCGGGCCGTATCTTGCACCCGGCGTAGAACCCATCGAAACGGGCCTTGTTCACCTTTATCTGGGCCAGGTAGTCCGCATAGCCAAACCCCTCCGAGAACCGTTGAGGCGTCACAACACTGGTCTCATGTGCCATCTCTTGCTCCTTCGCTCGACGAGCCGCCCGCTCGCCACGTATTCTGCCAAACCTGCTCAGGAATCAGGGGTCAAGCGGGCCCATCCGCGCCGGATGTAAATTCTGGCCGGTGCTGAGCGCTGTCTTCAGTGTGAAGGCCCTCGTCGAATCCGCAGCACGGACATACCTTGGTTCCCCTTCGGGCCTTCCGGCTGAGTTCGACGGGCTTCCAGCCCATCAGCCGATCTCTCAACCCGTCTTCCCTTCGAAGCCGATCTCCACCCGTCCGTCGGGGTGGACAATGATGGGTACCGTATCCCCGTACTCCAGCGCAGCGTCCAGCGTCTCCTGGCTCTGGTCCACGCGCCGTTCCTCGTAAGCGATCCCTTGCCGGCGCCAGGCGTCGCGCAAAACGTCGCAGGCGGGGCAAATAGTCAAGGTGTAAACCACCGGAATATCGGGCATGGACAACCTCCAAGTGGTTGGTGCAGCCATTCTACAGCCTCCGGCCCCGGGCGTCACCTGGGCCGGTAACCCTGCAAGGTCCGTCGATTAACGTGGGTGATGCTGGCGTCCGCAAGCAAGGTGAAGCCCGCAGGTGCCCTCACCCTCGTTCCCTCTCCCAATTGGGAGAGGGATGCCCTGGCGCAGCCTGGGCTGGGTGAGGGGTCACCGGACGCTGACCGCCGCCTTAGTCCGCAAGCTGTCTTGTGCCCGGCAACCGCCACGACTATAATGGCGCTGGCTTGCCGGTCGGGCGAAGTACCTCACCGGCCGACGCCGCGGGTGCAAGTGCGCCCGCCTCAACATCTGGGGACCGAGGAGTTGACATGATTGCGCTGATCGTATCCATCAAGATAAAGCAGGGTCACAAGGAAGCCTTCATGGCGTCCATGATGGATGACGCCAGGGGTTCCAACAACGATGAGCCCGGATGCCTTCGCTTTGACGTTTTGCAGGACAACGAGGACCCCAACCGGATACACCTGTACGAGGTGTACACGGACCAGGCGGCCGTTGACGCCCACCGCCAGGCTCCCCACTACACCAAGTGGCGGGAGACGGTGAAGGACTGGTTCGACGGAGAGATCGGGCGGAGTGTCGCGACTCCCATCCACTTCGCGGGGTCCGCCATAGCATAAGAGTTCAGTCTAACAACGGCAACCAACGGCAAGCAACAGCGCGACAGGCAGATTTAGCGGCGGCTCCGCCGCGTTCACGTCTGGCGCGCCAGCACCCGCCTGAACGCATCTACGAAGACGTCCACTTCGGCCTCGGTAATAGCCGTGGAGAGGGAGCCCACCAGGTTGGACGCGGTCAGGATACCCTCGTTCAGCAACCCCAGGAACACCTGCCCCCGGAGCCTGGCATTCCCGGCGGCCACGTCCCGGTACCCGCGCACCGGGCCGTCGGTAAAGTGGATGCCGAAGAGCGACCCAAGGCCGGTGACCTGGACCGGCACCTCCAAATCGGCGCAGACCTGGCTGACACCCCGGCGTAACAGCTCCGTCATCTCCGCCAGGCGGCGGTAGACCTCCGGGGTGAGCTGCTCCAACGTCACCGCCCCCGCCAGCATGGTAACGGGGTTCGCGTTGAAGGTCCCGGCATGGGACACCTTGGCGCCTTTGGAGGGGTCGTAAAGCTCCATGATGTCCCGGCGGCCGCCAAAGGCTCCCACCGCGAATCCGCCCCCGATGATCTTGCCCAGGGCCGTCATGTCCGGGGTAATGCCGTAGTACTGTTGCCCTCCTCCGGGCGCTACCCGAAAGCTGATGACCTCGTCGAAAATCAGGATTATGCCGTGCTCCCTGGTAACCTCCCGCAGCATGGTCAGGAACTCGGACGAGGCGGGGACCATGCCCACCGAGCCC
>CAJWBT010000109.1 GCA_913020235.1 uncultured Chloroflexota bacterium | reverse complement strand
ATAATGCTTCTCTAGCCGAATACTCCTTTCCAGACGAATTGTCGATTCTACCTAGGTAAAAGCGTTCCTTGCGATTGAAGGACCGGAGAATGTCTGTGAGCGCGGCGGACGGCGTGTCCATGCGTTCTTCCTCAGATGCAGCCTCAATTTGCCACGGTTTTGATGGCCTGTTCCCATTCGTCCACGTCCAAGAAGTGGGGCCCTGCGCCATCGTGGTAGGCTACTTTCCCGTCGGCGCCGATCAGGTACAGCCGGACGGGAGCGGCTCCGTAGGCCTCGTCGATGTTGTTGTCCATCTCTTCAACAAGGATAGGGATGGAAATGTGAAAGTCCCGGCTGCAGGCGCCGGCCGCCTCTCCCCTTTCGCTGAAGCTCTGGTGTTGGCGGAGCAGCACGCTGTCTTTGATATTTCTTTCAGATTGCCATCCGTCGGTGGGGTGTGCCTCCCGCGTGTAAATTAGGAAGAACTCCACCCGGTCCTTGTATTGCCTGTAGATCTCATCCATGCGGCCCACCTGGTCGCGGAAGGGTGGTCAAGTGTAGCTGCTGAAGGCTAGGGCCACCGGCCGCTTGCCCCAAAAACTGGATAGCCGTACACGGTCTTCCGTGGCCAATCGCTTGAGGTAAAAGTCGGGCGGGGTTTCGCCGGCATCCGGTCCCATCTGGTCGCTCCGCAGGACCGCGTCCATCCTCCTTTGAAGCTCCTCGGAGCGCTCGCTCCGCCGGGACTCCAACACCTCCCGGTAGGATTTGGCGCCGCCAGACTGTTTGGCCTCCGCTACACTTTCTCGAATGAAGCGGCCGAAATCCATTCTCTCATCGCTGGTCATTGGACCGAGAATCTGGTCTCGTTCAGTCTTGTTCATGTTGTCCTCACCTATAAGACACTGGCGGCGGCCAGATGATCGGTGTTCCGACGGGGCAGAGGACCGAGCCAATCGAAGCAGTGAACCGTCCCCGGTCAGCCGTAGGTTGGTCTGCGGGACTCCATGTTGGTGTGGATGTCCAGCAGCATCGTCTTGCCTTCACGGTTGAGTTGCTGCGCCCTGGCAAGGGCCGGGCCTACTTCGGAAGGCTGGGTGACGGTGATGCCGACGGCTCCCATACCTTCGGCGATCTTGGCGTAGTCACCGCCCATGCGGGTAACCCCGAAGAGTTCGCTGGCGGTGGGAAAACCACCGGGGTAGGTGGCCATGCCGCCGTTGTCGAGTACGATGGTGGTGATGGGCGCCCCCGCCCGAACCGAGGTTTCTATGTCTAAGCCGGACATACCGAAAGCGGCGTCGCCCATGAGGTTCAGGCAGAACTTATCGGGTCTGGCCAGCTTGGCCCCTATCATCAGCGGGATGCCGAAACCCAGGTGGGTGGTCTTGCCCCAGCCGATATAGCTGTGGGGAGTGGAGGCAGTGAAAAAGGGCATCATGCTGTCCCGGGGCGCGCCGGCATCATGGGTTACGATGCTGTTCTCCTTGTCCAGTGCCCGGTCCAGCTCGCTGATCACCCGGTAGGTTCCGATGGGCACCTCATCGGAGTTTAGAAGGGGCGCCCACTCGTCCAGCCACTGCTTTCGGATTCTAGCTATTTCCGCAGCCACACCGTTTTGGTCTTTCCTTCCCGTGCCGCCAATCTGAGCTTTGGCCTCATCAATCATCGCCCTCAGGGTCAGCTTGGCGTCGCCGGGTAAGCCAACGTCAACGGAGAAATCCTTGTTGATGTCTTCGATGCTCTCGACGTTGTGGATGATCACCTTGCCATCGGGAATGGGCTGGCCGTAGTTGGTCCGGGTCATGCTGGAGCCGACCGCGAAGAGAACATCGGATTCCTGAATCCAGGTCCGCGCCGGAAGAGACGTTGCGCGGCTGCCCGCCCCCAGAGAGAGGGGATGGCGCTCGTCGAAGGACGACTTGCCGGGCATGGTGCAGAAAACCGGTATCTGGGTAAGCTCGGCCAACTCCTTGAGTTCCTCGGTAGCCGAGGCGAAAAGCACCCCCATGCCGGACCAGATGACAGGCTTCTTGGCGTTGAGCAGCAGCTTGACGGCGTCGGCCACGTCGCCGCCGGCAGGCGATTGAAGCAACCGTTTGGGCGGCTGATAGCTGAGCGCTGATTCCGGAGCTTCTTCGCCGCCCACGTCGGCCGGAATCTCCACTATCACCGGGCCGCCGCGCCCGTTGCGCAGGCCATGAAAAGCCCGCCGCATGACCGCGGCCACCTGGCCGGGTTGGTAGATGACCTCGGCGTGTTTGGACACGGTTCGGTAGGTGCGCGCCGGCGAGAAATTGGGGCGTATCGAGCGCTGGCTGAGAGGTGGACCGCCCGGAAGATAGAGGATAGGCACGTTATCGGCGAAGGCTTGGGCGATGCCGCCCATGGAGTTCTCCGAGCCCGGACCGCCCTGTGAAATGGCCACGCCGAACTTCTTGCGGTCGTTCAGGCGGCTGTACCCATCGGCGGCCATTAGAGCGCCCCGTTCGTGCCTGAACATGACGGTCCGGATGCCTTCCTTGGCCACAGCTTCAATCAATGGGTTGGTTGGGAAACAGGTCACTAATTCGACGCCCTCGGTTTTTAGAATCCGGGCCACAGCTTCGACAACGTTCATAATCCAGTCGCTCCATTAGGGATATTGGGCGATGCGCCGGTCCCATTGACCAGCCGGCGGGCGGCATTCCAGTATGGACCTGCTAAACATAGATGCTTCAGCGTTCCGGGTCAACACCCCGAGCCGGAATGCCGACGCGGCAGCTCCTTGCGCCGTGGCTACGGTGCCACTAGAATTGAGGGTGCCGGAAGGACTCGGTTCTTGACCATCGGGTCCACTCGGGTCAATCGGTAGCGGACGATACCGGGGGATATTGCCATAGCCTGGCCCATCACTTCTCAAATGATGGGGCGCACTGTAGGCTAGGACCGTACCGGAGGCGGTACACTCAGAACAAACCGAAGGAGGCGGAGAGAAACCATGCCAGACAACGGAAACGAAATCCGAGGAGTTGTTGTCCCTATTCTGACTCCGCTGAACCCCGACGAGACTGTGGACGCCAAATCCCTCAGGCGGCTGATCAACTATTTGATCGACAACGGGGTCCACGGCATCTGGATTTCAGGCACGACTGGCGAGTTTGCGTCACTGTCCGATCAACAACGCCTGATCAGCATCGAGACGTGTGTGGATGAGGTTGCAGGTCGCGTGCCGGTTATCGGCAACGTGTCGGCGGCCAGCACCCAACTGTCGCTCAATTTGGCGCTGGCGGTGCAGGAAATGGGACTGGGTGGAGTGGCCACCACTCCCCCATACTACTTCCCGAACGCTCAAGACGAACTGCTCGACCACTACCGCTACATTCGAGACCGCTCCGGGCTGCCCCTGTGGGTCTACAACATTCCCCAGACAGTCAAAACGGCGGTTGCGCCCGGCACCGTCGCCGCTCTGGCCAGCGAGGGGGCCGTCGTAGGCGTGAAAGACAGCTCCGGCGCGGGCGAGTTGCTGGCGGAACTCAATATTCTGTGCGAGCAAGGCGATCTCCAACTTCTGCGGTTCCTTGGCACCATGTTCCGCATTACCAACGCCGGGTCGGTTGGGGTTCACGGCGTGATCCCCGGAATCGCCAACCTGGTGCCCGCTATTGCCGCGCGAGGGTGGGAGGCCGGCGAGGCCGGCGACTCCGACACGGTTAAGGAGTGCAACGCGAAGTTGTTGGCCGCGAACGGGATATCGCGTCTCGCCAAGGGTGGCGGACCGAACGCCGCCAGCTTGGCCGGCATGAAGTCGGCACTAAAGAAGATGGGAATACTGGACAGCGACACAGTATCCAGGCCGCTGAGGCCGCTGACCGAAGAAGAGAAGCTGGGGATACCCGGTATCCTGGATGACCTGGGGCTGTCCAACGGCTCGTGATCCTTGGGACGAGCCAAAGATTTTAGGCATCCGGCAGGAGCCGGAAACACTGAACCCGGTGATGTTGCAATGAATTCGCACCTAGAGGTGTCCATCGAGCCTGCCCAGAATGAAGACCTGCCCGCGGTTCTGGCCCTGCTGGAACGGAGCGGCCTACCCATGGTCGGCTACGCGGACCACCTGGCCACGGCGATGGTGGGGCGGGAGGAGAACCGCATCGTGGCAAGCGCCGCGTTGGAGCTTTACGGGCCGGAGAGTTTGCTCCGGTCGGTGGCCGTGGATGAGTCGTGGCGCGGCCACGGTCTCGGGAAGCGGATCACCCTGGCAGCCCTGGCCCTGTCCCGAAAGCACGGCGCAGGCACCATCTACCTGTTGACGGAGACGGCTCAAGCCTTCTTCACCCGGCTCGGTTTCAAAGCAGTTCCTCGGAACAAGGTGCCCGCCTCGGTGCGAACTTCGGTGGAGTTTACTGTAGCCTGCCCGGACACCGTCCAGGCAATGGTCCTGCAAGAGCCCGGGTAACGAGGCAGGCCATTCGGGCGTCGATGCCCGGCTGGTGTCCGGTCGCGGCGAGCAATTGAGGACTCCGTTCCCGCCGGCCCCTTCCTGGCCGGTCCACTTCCTCCCCTTCAGCTTATCTTGGGGTGTTCCATACCAGGGTTCGGTGGTATACTAGTTCCAAATTTCACAATAGCCCACTGGCCGCGCCCAGCGTCCTGGGGACCTCATGGGGACAGACCATGAACAACGCTGCAAACCTGGTCTATTTCGCCTCCGACGCGGCCTTCGCCTTGAACGGCGACTGCCAACTGGTTGCCTGGAACACCCGGGCCGAGGCCCTATGCGGCTACCGAGCCCAGGAAGTTCTTGGCCGCTACTGTCACCAAGTCCTCCGTGCCTTGTTGCCCGATGGGCAACCCCTTTGCTCTCCCGACTGTCCGGCCATGACCAGTTTCGCCCGGGGGACCCCCTTCGCGGCGCGGAGCTGTCTATCCCCGCACAAGGATGGCCACTGGATGCCCGTCGCTTTGAGCAGCATGGCCGTCCCCAGCACCGCCAACGACGGTAAACCCGTGGCCATGATCTTTGTCAGGCCTTTGCAACCGATTTCCCAGTCGGAGGCCCCGCCCACCGTGTTGCAGATATTCACACTCGGCCGTTTCGGTCTCTCCGTGGGTGACCTTGGCGTCCCGTTCCAACGGTGGCAACGGAAGCAGGCCTTGACCCTGCTCAAGTATCTGGTCACCAACCGGGGGCGCGTCGTCCATCGGGAGCGGCTGATCGAGTCCCTGTGGCCAGAGGCCCCGGAAGGGCGTGGGTGGGAACGCTTGAAGGTAACTGTCTGCTCGCTGCGCCGGGAACTCCGCAACGCTGGAGTCGACGAAGAGATCATCGGCACGGCAGACGAGGCCTACTTCTTGCGCCCCGAAGCGGTACGGCTGGACATCGAGGCTTTCGATGACCTGGCCCGAGAGGGGAACGGCCTGGCCCGCCGGGGCAGGGTGGAAGATGCCCTGCGCTGCTACCGGGAAGCGCGGGATTTGTACCGTGGCGACTATCTGGAGGAAGACCTCTACGCCGATTGGTGCGCCGCCGAACGAGAACGATTGCGGGAGGTCTACCTGCAAACCCTGGAGAAGATGGCGGCCCTCTATGCCGCGAAGGGCGACCTGGATCGAGCGGCCCAGGCGTGCCGCAACGCGCTGAACTGGGAGTCCTGCCGGGAAAACCTCCAGCGCTCCCTGATGCTCTACCTCTGGCGCCAGGGTCACCGGGACGAGGCGCTGGCCCAGTATCAGACCTGCGTCCAGGTTCTGGCCGACACGCTGGGCGTGGAGCCCGTGCCTGAGACCCAGCGTTTGTACCATCAGATCCAACGATCACCTCGGGAGCAGCAACCCCTGTTTGTCTCCTAGCCCCTTCCGTTCACCCGGAACGGCGTTCCAGCACCCCCGGCCGGTACTTGAACCGGGGTCCAAAGGGCAACTGGTCTCAACAGCCCCCTGGAGGCATCGCGTGTCGGCCTGCGCTTTCGGGCTTGCGGCAACACGGGGCTGAAGGTGCTTGGCGTGACGCCCTCGTCCCCAGGAAGCCGGCGTGGAAGCTCGATCGATGTCCTGGCCGGACCGCCACGGCGTCGCATTGACTACCTCACGAGGGCGTGGTATAGGTAGTCCAATACCCTCGGCCATGGAGGTGCAGGGCGTATGGCTGGTTCGCCGCTGAAGCAGTTCGACTTCAACAATATCGAGATAGGCGAGGACCTGGGCTCTTACGAGTACGTCCTCAGCCAGGATATGTTGGACAGATTCCGGCAAGCGGTGGGGGATCCCGGCGCATCTTTCCCGACTGTTGCGGTCAGGCACGACAGCACCGCCCTCGCCATGGTGTACGAGGACAACACCGGTGGAGTTAACGCCGGGTCCGAAGTGGAGTTCTACAATCCGCCCATCCCCGGTAAGAAGATCATGGTCACCGGCAGGATCGCCAACAAGTACTGGCGGCGGGACAAGCCCTACCTGGTTGTCGAGGCAACCGCCGTCGACGAAGACGGGCGGCTGCTGGAAAAGATGCGCACGTACCAGATGAAGAAGCCCGACGAAGTGGGGAAGAAATGGCTGGCCAAAGACTAGCCGAGGCTCTTTAGGAAAGGTCTAGCGAACCTCTTCTTGCGAGAAGGCCCTCCCAAGGAACTACCCACCGGACCTTGGCAAGTACTCAGGAGGAGGCATGGCCCAGGACGGGGTGAAACCCCCGTTCGGCTCACCGGGTGGCCCTATTACTCAGTCAGCTTGGTTTCAAAAGGATGTCATTTTGAGGAGCGGAGCGAAGAAAAATCTCAGCGCAACAACGAGATTCTTCGCTTCGCTTAGAATGACAACGATCAGTTTCAGGTTGACTCATTACTAGCCTCGAGATCATGGGAGCGGCACCGTGGGCGTGTGCGCCCGGGCCGGGCTCGCTTATGACCAGCCCTCGAGATTCCCGTAACGCAACGAGGCAAGGGGTACGCCATGGACTTTGGATACGGACCAGAACAGGAAGCCCTTCGCCAGGAAGTGCGCCGGTTCATTGACGAGAACGTTACGCCGGAGGTCTTGGCGGAGGTACGGAGCAAGGCAGAGGGAGGTGAGTGGCCTCACTACAAGGAGATGCACCGGAAGGCCGCCGAAAAGGGGTGGGTCGGCATGTGCTGGCCCAAAGAGTACGGCGGCCAAGACGGAAGCCGCATGGACCAGTACATCGTCGAAGAGGAGTTCGTCCGGGTCGGAATAGCCATGGGCGGAGTCGGCAGCGGCGCCCCGGCGATACTGGCGGCGGGCAGCGAGGAGCAGAAAAGGCATTTCCTTCCGGGTCTCATCAACGGGGACATCAGCTTTGCCATGGGGTTCACCGAGCCCCAGGGGGGCGCCGACCTGGCCGGCCTCCAGTGCCGGGCGGTGAAGGACGGCGACGAGTACGTCATCAACGGCCAGAAGATGTTCACCTCCGCGGCCCACTTCGCCACCCACATCTACCTGATGTGCCGGACCGACCCGGACGCTCCCAGGCATCGGGG
>CAJWBT010000108.1 GCA_913020235.1 uncultured Chloroflexota bacterium | reverse complement strand
TCACCAACGGGCTAGTGGTGGTCATGGGTGAGATAACCACTTCGTCCTACGTGGACGTGCCGGGAATCGTGCGGGCAACCCTGCGCAACGCCGGGTATATCAACGCCGAGTACGGTATCGACTCCAAGAGCTGCGGGGTGTCCGTTTCCATCCAGGAGCAGTCCAGCGACATTAGCGCCGGGGTGAGCCGCGCCCTCGAAGTTAGGGACCAGGGCGGGGACGACGGCCATCAGCAGGACCTGGACGCCACCGGCGCCGGCGACCAGGGAATGATGGTGGGGTTTGCCTGTAGCGAGACGCCCGAGCTGATGCCGCTAACGGTGAGCCTGTCCCACCGGCTGGTCCAGCGGCTGAGCACGGTCCGTAAAGAGGGGATGCTGGATTACCTGCGCCCCGACGGCAAGTCCCAGGTGACTGTTGAGTATCGCTATGGCGTACCGCACCGGGTGGATACCGTGGTGATAGCCGCCCAGCATGGCCCCCAGGTCACCAACGATCAACTGAGGAAAGACATCATTGAGCAGGTAATCCGAAAGGTGATACCGGCCAAATTGCTGGATGACGACACCAAGATGCACGTTAATCCCAGCGGGCGGTTCGAGATCGGCGGCCCCGCGGGGGACACCGGGCTCACCGGCCGTAAAATTCTGGTGGACACCTACGGAGGCATTGCGCGGCACGGCGGCGGTGCATTCTCGGGCAAGGACCCCACCAAGGTTGACCGCTCCGGCGCGTACGCCGCCCGGTACGTGGCCAAGAACCTGGTGGCCGCCGGGCTGGCCGACCGGGCCGAAGTGATAGTGTCCTATGCCATCGGCATGGCTCACCCAATCTCGGTCTCGGTTGAGACCTTCGATACAAGCCACGTCGATAGGGAGACCATCGACAACCTGGTGGAAAAGCACTTCGACTTGCGTCCCGCCGCCATCATCCGGGACTTGGACCTCCGCCGGCCCATATACCAGCCGGTTGCCGCCTACGGCCACTTCGGCCGGGAAGAGCTGAACTTGAGCTGGGAGAGCACCGATAAGGCCGATGCCCTGCGGGCGGAGGCAGGGCTGCCACCCCGCTAGCGTACCGTCTTGCAAGAAGGTTTGCGTCGGCGAAGTTGTGCAACATTTCCTCCCTGCGATCGACGGCCCGGGTATCAAGCCATTTGTGAGACACTGGACCAAACCCAGGCCCGGCAGACGTCATCATCCTGGATTGTGTCAGACTGACGCCCAGTGCGACCGCCAGCAAGCTCTCAGAATCCGGACCCGCCTGAGGCGGGTACGGTCCGAGCGCCCGGACTAGCCAGGCCGGGCCATTCGTAGATTAGGGGCAGCCACCTTGACGGAAGCTTCTTTGCCGGAGACCCAAAGTTTCCTTGCGGTCATGCAACGGACCATGGAGCTGGTGGGCCAGAGCGTTCCCCGCAGTTCCCTCCGCGAGGTGGCCAAGGTGTTCCACGCTTTGCGCTGGAAGTTCCCGGACAACGGGGTCGAGATGTACTTTCTGGTGGACGACGACGGCGGCGTGAGTTCCGCTACCGGCTGGACCGGCCCGGTGGACGGCGTAATCTCCATGAACGCGGCCGTGTTCCACAACGCCGCGTTCGGTAAAGCAAATCTTGCCACCGCAATGCTGATGGGCAAGCTCCGCATCAGCGGTATATCCGCCCTGCACCTGGGCAAGTTCGCCCCGCTCCTCAAGCCCTTCCAGAGCAGCTACCGGCAGGCATGGACTGAAGTGAATGAACCGGTCGCCTGAACCGCGTTTCGTACAAGAAGCGGATGCGGACCTGGGATTTCTGGAAGGCAGGCGCGTCGCCGTAGTGGGCTACGGGAACCTGGGCAGGTCGATTTCTCTCAACCTGAGAGACTGTGCCGTGGCTCCCGTCGTCGTGGGTGAGATACCGGGCGCTTCCTGGGACCGGGCCCTGGCCGATGGGTTCACCGTCCGGCCGGCTCCAGCCGCGGTCGACGAGTCCGACATTATCTTCGTGCTCCTACCTGACGAGCTGGCGCCCAAGGTTTACCAGCGGGAACTGGCGCCGGCGCTCCACTCGGGCAGTGCCCTGGTGTTTGCGTCGGGATTCAATCTGGCGTTCGGTCAAATCCAGCCCGCCCGGGACCTGGACGTGCTCCTGATTGCCCCTCGCATGATGGGTGTCGCCGTTCGGGAGCTGTACCAAAAGGGCTTGGGATTCCCGGCATTCGTTTCCCTGGAGCAGGATGTCACCGGCCGGGGTTGGCCGGTCCTTTGTGCCCTGGCCAAGGCTATCGGCTCCCTTCGGACCGGGGCCATGGAGGTCAGCGCGGCCCAGGAAGCCCACCTTGACCTCTTCGTGGAGCAGACGGTGGGTCCGGACCTGGGCAGCGCCATTCTCACCGCCCTCCAGGTGGGTGTGGAGGCCGGCCTGCCGCCCGAGGCCTTGCTGCTGGAGCTGTACATGTCCGGCGAGATGGGGAAGACCTTTCAAGCCATGGCCGATCTGGGGTTCTTCCAGCAGGTGAAGCTCCACGGTTTCGCCGCCGCCTTCGGGGGGATGGTCCGCTTCATGAGCCTTGACCGGGAATCCCGCGAACGGGGCTACCGGGAAGTGCTCCGAGACATCATGGAAGGGGGCTTCGCTGGGGCGTTGCAAGCGGAGGCCGAGTCGGGATTTCCGTCCCAGGCTTTGCTGGACGAGATGCTGGACGGCGACAACCCCATCAGCCAGGCCGAGAAGCGCGTTCGCAGCGCCATGCGGCTGAGCAGCGGACCCAAGGATAGCCTGTAGGGCCGTTTCGGGGGCCGACCTCTTACGATCACCCCTGACGACGAGTAAATCCCTCTTAGTCCCCCTTTCTCAAAGGTGGAGACAGGGGGATTTGGCCCTTCGATCAAGGTCAAGCCTCCATTAAAAGCCGGTAAGGGTCCACAAGAGACACCCCTCATGGCCGCGGGCGATAAGGGACCGCGCAAGCTCTTCTCGGGCGGACGAGAATGGTGGAGCAAGCACGGGTTGCTCTATAATTATCGAGTGGGAACCGAACGACCAACGGGGAGGCTGCCATGGTGACGGACATCCGTTTCGGGACCGACGGCTGGCGGGCCATTATAGCGGAAGACTTCACGTTTTCAAACGTGGCCCGTTGCGCCCAGGGGCTGGCCGACTTTTTGAAGAGCCGAGGTACGGCCGGGCAGGGCCTGGTGGTCGGGTACGACACGCGCTTTCTGTCGCGCCAATTCGCCGAGAGGGTGGCCGGCGTGTGCGCCGGTAACGGCGTCAAGGTCTACCTGGCTCGAGAAGCGGCGCCTACCCCTGTGATCAGCTTCAACGTGCTGGAGCACCAGGCGGGCGGTGCCGCAATCCTCACCGCCAGCCATAATCCCGCGATCTGGAACGGCTTCAAGTTCAAACCCGAATACGCCGGCAGCGCCACCCAGGAGATAACCGACCAGCTTGAGGCCGCCATCGCCTCCACGGGAGAAGTTCAGATCGTTTCATTGGAGCAAGCGCGGGGTCAAGGTCTGGTCGTCGACATCGACCCGGCTCCGCCCTATCTCAAGCGGATCGGAGAGCTGGTGGACTTGCCGGCCATTAGAGACGCGGGGCTGAGGGTCCTGGTGGACGCAATGTTCGGCGCCGGAGGCGGGTACCTGCCGGCCCTGATCTCCGGTGGAAGTACGACTGTCGAGGAGATGAACGGGCATCCGAACCCGGCCTTTCCGGGGATGGAGCAGCCGGAGCCAATCGCTCACAACCTGGCCCTCCTTATCGAGAGGATCAAGGCTGGAGGCGCGTCCGTGGGACTGGCCCTGGACGGCGACGCCGACCGCATCGGCGTGGTGGACGAGCGGGGGCGGTTCATCACCACCCTGGAGGTGTTTTCCCTCCTGGCCTTGTACCTCCTGGAGCACAAGGCCCAGCGAGGCCCGCTGGTCAAGGGCGTCACATCGTCGATGATGCTCAACAAGCTGGGCAGCAAGTTCGGGGTGGACGTGCATGAGATGCGGGTCGGCTTCAAGTACATCGGCCCCAAGATGACTCAGGTCGACGCGGTCATGGGGGGAGAGGAGAGCGGCGGGTTTGCCTTCCGGGGTCACATCCCGGAACGGGATGGCGTCCTCAGCGGCCTGTACATGCTGGAGTACATGGCGAAGACCGGCGAGACCCCGGCCGAACTGGTGGAGCACCTGTTTGACCAGGTGGGTATCCATAGCTACAACCGGAGGGACGTGTTGTTCGATCCCCAGGACCGAGGGCGGATTGAGCAGCGCCTGCGGAGTGAGGACCTGACCGAGCTGGCGGGGATGCCGGTGCGGTCGTCCGACGAGATCGATGGACGCCGGCTGGTTTTCGATGACGCCTGGCTTATATCCCGGTTCTCGGGCACCGAACCGCTGCTCCGGATATACGCGGAAGCCGCCGGCCCGGACAAGGTGGAGGCCTTGCTGGACGCGGCGGCGAAATACCTGGGCGTGTGACCAGCCTACCGCTTGGTGTACTGGGGCGCGCGGCGGGCCCGCTTGAGGCCGTATTTCTTGCTCTCTTTGATGCGGGCGTCCCTGGTGATGAAGCCGGCGCGGCGAAGAGCGGATTTAAGGGTCTCGTCGTAGGCCACGAGGGCGCGGGTGATGCCATGGCGAATAGCCTGCGCCTGGGCGTGCACTCCCCCGCCCTGGACCCGGGCGGCTACCTGGAACCGGTTGACCGTCTCGGTGATCCGGAAGGGCTCGGTAATGATGCCCTGCCAGGGCTTCCAGTTGAAATACTCGTCCATGGGCTTGCCGTTGACCAGGATGGTGCCTCCCTCTTCCAGGTAGAGCCGTATTTTGGCGATGGAGGTCTTCCGCTTGCCCGTTCCGTAGAAATACTCTTGCTCAGATGAAGCCCGTACCAAGGTGGCCACCTATCCTTCGTCCTGAATTTGTCCGGGGGCCGCCTGGGCCTGATGTGGGTGGTCGGCCCCGGCGTATACCTTCAAGCGCCGGAGCATCTGGCGCCCCTGATGATTGCGGGGAAGCATTCCCTTTACCGCCAGCTCAATGACCCTGGCAGGGTGGTTTTCTAGCAGGTCCCGCAGCTGGAATGATTTGAGGTTGCCCACATAGCCACTGTGCCGGTAGTACATCTTTTGCACCAGCTTATGGCCGGTGACCCTGATTTTGGAGGCATTGAGAACCACCACGAAGTCCCCTGTGAGAACGTGGGGGGTGTAGGTGCTCTTGTCCTTACCCTGCAAGGCCACGGAAATATCGCGGGCGAATCGGCCCAGAATCTGGCCGGTAGCGTCCATAACTCGCCAGTTGGCGGGGACTTCGTCGGTCTTGGGGAAGTAGGTACTGGCCCTTTTCATTGGTTACTTCACTTCTCCGTCCGTTTACCCGGTACCGGCTCCCAGTGTAACCCAGGTTGGCGGAAACTTAAACTGGCTGTGTGTCCAATCTTGCGACCGATCATTGCCGGTCTGCCGCTGAGAATGCTATTCAGATACGGAGCTGCCCGCTTGGGCGGGGTTGATTCCGGTTGGTTCACAAACTCGCCGGCTGGTGAAAAGCCTGGTATGGCGGTGTAAACTTTTCGGCGGTCCCCAGGATGGGACTCCCTCCGGATGACATTGTTTCCGATCATACTTCCGGCCTTGTTCCCCGCATGGCGGGCGAAGAAGACTGGCCGGCAACCGCGACCGGACGCGAAGAAGCCCGGTAGGTGACCTTCATCAAACACAACCCGTGAGCCGGCGCCTGCGGGCAATCCAGGGGGTGGGATAGCGTTCCTTCCAGGGCGTTCTTCAACGTGCTCTCTGGGAGCCGCCCCTTGCCGATCTCGATCAAGAGGGCGTTGGCCCTCCGAATCTGATGCCTCAGGAACCCGTTGGCCTCACACTCGATGACAACCGTGTCCCCTTCTTGCCAAACCTCCCACCGGTGCACCCGCCGGAGGGCGCTCTTTTCCGCGGGAAGCCCCATGGCGAACCACCGGAAGTCGTGGTCGCCCACCAGGCCCCGGGCGGCGCTAGCCATCGCGGAAACCTGCAACTCATTTCTCACCCAGTAGTGGGTGTGGCGGCGCAAAGGTGACGGCCACGGCCGGTTGAGGATATGGTACCGGTAGGTGCGGCTGACCGCGTCTCTTCGGGAGTGAAACTCGAGTGACACCTCCCAGGCGGCTTGGACCTCGATATCGTCGGGCAGGTAGTGGTTCAGCGCCTTGGGAAAGCTGTCCACCGGGTGGGCGCTACGAGTGGGAAAGTCGACGACCTGGCCCAGGGCATGGGCGCCTGAATCGGTCCGGCTGGCGCCCCGGATGCGAACTGATTCACCGGTAAACTTGGCGAGCCCCCGTTCTAGCTCACCCTGGATGGTAGGATGTTCGGCCTGGAGTTGAAATCCCACGTACTTGCTTCCGTCGTATTCCACTACCAGGGCCAGCCTGCGCGGTGGGACCGCAGGCGAGCCGCCGGGCGTCCCGTTGCGATAGATAAGTTCGGGGGAGTTGGTGTCCCCCGCAGGTGTAGTCTGTTGATTATCTTGGCTTTGCATGGCGCGAATGAGAGGGATTTGATTCCTTCGGTCCCAGGGCACGCTCTCGCCCCGCCTCTGGTGAGAGGGGCGGGCGTTGGGGTTGTTGCACTTTCGGACAAGCCGTGGCGCTAGACCAACTCGATTACAGCCATCAACGCGGCGTCGCCCTGTCGCGGTCCCAGTTTGGTGATTCGGGTGTAGCCGCCGGGCCGCTCGGTATACCTGAGGGCAACGTCATCGAACACCTTTTTCACCACCTTCTTGTTCGGCAGTTGGGCCAGGGCCAGCCGCCGGTGATGCAGCGTCCCCTTCTTGCCATGGGTGATGAGTTTCTCGGCCACCACCCGGGTCTCTTTTGCCTTGGCCAAAGTGGTGGTGATCCGTTCATGGTGGATCAACTCGGCCACGAGCCCTCTAAGCAAGGCGATGCGCTGGTCGCGGCGGCGGCTCAATTTCCTGCCGGCTATTCGATGAGATGCCATGGCTAGTTGGGTTACTCCTCGTCCTCGGATTCCGCCGGCTCGCCCGCACCGTTCTGCTCATCGTCGGCTAACCCGTCGGCTTCTTGCGTCTCCAGGTCCTGCGCGGGCGGCGGCGCGCTGCCAATGCCGATGAGCTTTTGGATGTCTTCGGCCGACAAGCCGGAGACCGGTTCCTGCGGCTCGGCGTCGGCGCCAGCGTCGGATTCCGGCTCGGGTTGCGCGGTGCGTTCGGGCGCGATGCCACGCTCGACCAGCTTGTCCCGCAACTCGGCCAGGGACTTTTCACCGAAGTTGCGTATCTTGAGAAGCTCGTCGTCGGACAACTCCAGGATTTCGCCCACTTTGGTGATGTGGCCCCGCTTGAGGCAATTGAGGGTTCTGGGCGAAAGTTCCAATCTTTCGATTGGCGTCTGGTAAATCTCCGGGGAGACGATCAGGGAGGGCCGTTCCACCCCGGCCTCCGTCGCCCGGTCCAGGTTGGCGAACAG
>CAJWBT010000107.1 GCA_913020235.1 uncultured Chloroflexota bacterium | reverse complement strand
CTACTTCACAAGGAGCCGTGAGGAATGACCTACATAATTACCGAGCCGTGTGTCGGCGTGAAAGACTCGGCGTGTGTTGACGTTTGCCCGGTGGACTGCATCTACACCCGAGACGAAGACGACATGTACTACATCAGCCCCGATGAGTGCATCGATTGCGCCGCCTGCGAGCCGGTCTGCCCAGTGGCCGCCATCTTCGCCGAAGACGCCACCCCTCCCCAGTTCGCGGCCTACATCGCCATGAACTACGACTACTTCAAGAACAACGACCCTTCCGACCTGAAACGGTAACCGGGCCTTAGCGGGCCCGTTGTTTCCCCTTCCGGCCGGGGATGTGAAGAACCTTTAAAGGACTATCCTTTAAAGGTTCTCTATTGTGTCTGAGAGGAGCCCAACGATGAGCGCAATCGAGTCAACCCCGGAAATGGTAGCCGGCGTGTATCAGAAAATGGAGCGCAACCTGGAAGTCGTTCGGGCCCGCCTGAACCGCCCTCTGACTCTGGCGGAAAAAGTCTTGCTGGGCCACTTGGACGACCCGGCCGAGGCCGAGCTAAGTCCAGGTGACAGTTACATCATGCTGAACCCCGACCGGGTCATCCTCCAGGATGTACTGGGGCAGACCGTGATGCTTAATTTCATGCAGACCAGACGGGCCACTTCCGCCGTTCCCACTTCTGTCCATTGCGACCACCTGATACAGGCCAGGGCAGAAGGAGTATCCGACCTCAAGGAGTCCCTTCAAGAGAACCAAGAGGTCTACAATTTCTTGCGTACGGCGGCTGCCAAGTACGGAGTCGGGTTTTGGGGGCCGGGCGCCGGGATTATCCACCAGGTGGCGTTCGAGAACTATGCCTTCCCCGGGGAGTTGATGATCGGCACCGACTCCCATACTCCCATGGGTGGCGGTCTGGGGTCCATCTCTGTCGGCGTTGGTGGAGCCGACGCCGTGGAGGTGATGGCCGGTCTGCCCTGGGAGCTGCTGTTTCCCAAGGTCATCGGCGTGCGCCTAACCGGGGAACTCTCTGGGTGGACGGCTCCCAAGGACGTTATCCTGTACCTGGCCGGGGAGTTGACCGTTTCCGGCGGTACCAACACCGTTATCGAGTACTTCGGCCCGGGGGCCAAGTCCATCAGCGCGACGGGTAAGGCCACGATCACCAACATGGGTGCAGAGCTTGGCGCTACCACCTCTCTGTTCCCTTACGACGAGCGCATGGCCCGTTACCTCCAAGCAACAGGCAGAGGTGCCCTGGCCGAGCTGGCCGAGCAGCATAGGCACATGCTGGCTGCCGATCCAGAGTGCGAAGCCGACCCGCGATCACACTATAGCCGAATCGTGGAGATCGACCTTTCCAAGTTGGAACCCCACCTAGTGGGACCCCACTCTCCCGATCGCGCGCGGCCTATCTCCCAGATGGCCGGCGAGATCCGGCAAAGCAGCGAGTTGGTGGACGAGATTTCATCGGCCCTGATCGGTAGCTGCACCAACTCGTCCTACGAAGACATGAGCCGCTCCGCCGACGTAGCGGAGCAGGCCAAGGCCCACGGTATAAAATCAGCGGTGCCCTTCATGGTCACCCCTGGCTCCGAGCAGGTGCGGGCTACCATCGAGAGAGACGGGCAGATGCAGTCCCTGAAGGATATTGATGCCAACGTGTTGGCCAACGCCTGTGGCCCCTGCATCGGCCAGTGGCGTCGTGCCGAAAAAGCGGCCGGTACGCCTAATACCATTGTCACTTCCTACAACCGGAACTTTCCGGCACGCAACGACGGTCACCCATCCACCATGAACCTCATCGGCAGCCCGGAGATAGTTACCGCCCTGGCGTTGGCCGGCAAGCTGTCCTTCAACCCGCTGACCGACACCCTTACCGCGGCCGATGGTACTCAATTCAAACTGGACCCGCCCAAGCCTGCTCCTGAGGTCCCGGAACAGAGCTTCGATCGAGGTCATTCCTCTTTTGAGGCGCCACCGGAAGATGGGAGCAGCATCCAGTTGTCGGTGGACCCGAACAGCGAGCGGCTCGAATTGCTGGAGCCTTGGCCGGCCTGGGATCACAACGATTTCCTGGATATGCCGGTCCTGATAAAGACTAAAGGGAAAACCACCACCGACCACATATCGCCGGCGGGTGTTTGGCTCCGCTACCGGGGTCACTTGGGAAAATTCAGCGAAAACATGTTCATGGGAGCCATCAACGCCTACACGGGGGAGGCCGGAAAAGGGCTGGACGTCCTCAGCGGCGAGAGTGACCAGGCTATCGCGGTGATGGCCAGGCACTACCAGGCCGAGGGCCTGCGTTGGGTGGCCGTCGGTGACCACAACTACGGTGAAGGAAGCAGCCGTGAGCACGCCGCCATGTCACCCCGCCTGCTGGGCGCGGCCGCCATCATCACCCGCAGCTTCGCCCGCATCCATGAATCCAACCTGAAAAAGCAGGGGCTGTTGCCCCTGACTTTCGAGGAACTGGGCGACTACGACCGGGTACGGGTCGACGACCGGATCAACCTTCTCGGCCTGAGCGGCCTGGCTCCGGGAAAGCCGGTGAACTGCGTCATCAAGCACGCCGACGGCACCCAAGAGACGTTGAATCTGCGCCACACGCTGAATCAGGGCCAGATCGAGTGGTTCAAGGCGGGCTCGGCGATGAATCATTTGAAGAACTTGGAGGCGGAGGGCCGCTAGCCGGACATCCTGTAGGGCACTCCGGGGCGCCCTTACGGCGCCTCTTTCGCAATGCGCAATCGACCGAGTGGGGGCACGGCAGGCCGTGCCCCCACGTCTTTTCCGGCTGGTCTGGTCAACCGCCCGCCTACCCCAGGTCGTCCAGGCAGGCCCTCAGGGGCTTGTTGATGCAGGTGAAACTGGGGGTGTCCCGCAGGGTATAACGCCGCGCTTTCGCCCCCCTCAGCTCGGTGACCAGCTCCAGGAAGCTCGGCGGGTCGTCGGTCTCGAAGCCCAGCACGAACTCCTGGTCGTCCATGCCGAATGAGTACGCGGTGCTTATTTTCACCCCTGGGTAACGGTGCCCGATGGTGAAATGCTCGTTCATCATCGTCTGGCGCTCCTCTTGGGAAAGGTAGTACCAGTCATGGGTCTTCACGAACGGGTAGACAAACAGGTACTTGCGCCCGACGATCCGCATGGTGGCAGCGGCGCCCTCCTGCCCTTCGTGGCGGTGGCGTTTCACGTAGGGCGAACGGCGGGTCATGGAAAGGTAGGAGTGGGGCATGGAGAGGAACTTGCCAAGCTCGGTGCGGTTTAGCTGGGCCAGCAGCTCGTTGATGGCCTCCAGGGAGGGGCTGACATGCCACAGCAGGAAGTCCACGTCGCCTCGGGTGCCCACCAGGCTGTAGCTGGCGGTCGCCAGGCGGTCGGAGGACCCGGCTACCACCTCGGCGAACTGCTTCTTGCTGTGGTCCCGCTCCCCCGGCGGCAGCCGCCTCCACTCGTGGGACACCTTGAAGAATGAGTGCTTGACGAAGTCCCGTCTGCCTTCCTGGGCCATCGGTTCTCGACCTCTCGCTTGATCCGGCGTTGTCACTACGCGGACCGGCTTCTCCCGGAGCGCTACCCGGCGCTCCACCATCTATATGCTTCTGGCCAGACCCTTGGCCCGTTCGCCTTCGGAGGATTGGGTGCCTCCCGGGCCCATCGAGCCTGAAGTATCGGGACGTCGGGGGGTCCCAAGCATCTGATGAACGAACCACTTGTATTTCATGATACCAACTTCAGGGCAACTCTTCGAGCGTTGCCTCGCGTCTTCCGGGTGCTCCGTATCGAACCCCTTATTTAGCTAGCCGAAAACAGCCGCACCGCCCAGTCTTAAGTATATCAAGCTAACTATTGACTTAATGAAGTTTTGGAGTACAATATATATATATTGCTGAGGATGGCGTGATGACGGCAAACTGGCAGGAGCTGACCAAACTGACCGGGAGCGCCCCGATCGTCGTCGAGCGGGTGCGCTTGGCGGACGGCGACATCACCCTCCAGGGCAGCTTCGAGCTGCCCCCGCTGGCCCGGCTGTCCGGCGAAGACCAGGTGTTCGTCATGGTTTTCGTGCGCAGCCACGGCTCGATCAAGGAGATGGAGCGGGTTTTCGGGATCAGCTACCCAACGGTGAAGAACCGCCTCAACCGTATCTCAGCCCAGTTTGAGTACGTGGAAACGGACCCCGTCCCCTCCCAGACGGAGGTCTTGACCCAACTTCGGCGCGGCGAAATCACCGCCGCGGAAGCCATTGAGAGGCTATCCTGATGATCTGGCCCCCGTCCTTCTTGTGTCTTCGAATGCAGCGGCGAGGCCGGCGCTTCGGCCTGTGGCTGCCGCTTTTCATCGTGTGGCCACCCATCGCCTTGCTGGCACTTGCCTTTTCCCCGCTGGTAATCGTCGTTGCGGCCCTACTGTGGCCCACGGGTTGGGGTAAGCCGTTGCTGCTGGCCGGGCCGTCGTTATTCAGGCTCTTCTGCTCGTTTCGAGGGCTACGGGTAGACGTAGAGGGGCCTTCCGAGCGGGTGTACTTCGTCTTCAGGTAGAGATATAGTTCGCTGGAGGTTCTGAGATGACTCAAAATCGGAGACAAATCCTCGACATGCTTGCCGACGGCCAGATCAGCGTGGATGAAGCCGAGCGATTGCTATCCCTGGTTGACCGTCCGTCCGCCGGCGAACCGAACCGGCCCGGCATGGCAGACACGCCCAGGCCGTCGCCCAAGTACCTCCGCGTGGTGGTTGAGCCCGACTCCGGCGGGGATTCGGGGTCCGGTGGTGAACGGGTGAACATTCGGGTTCCCATGGGGCTTATCCGCGCTGGAGTCAAGCTGGCGGCCCTCATCCCGACCAATGCCGCGACGAGCGTGAACGAGGCCCTGGGGAAGCAGGGGATCGATGTGGATATGCACAATCTGAAAACCGAAGACCTGGAACTGCTCGTCGACGAGTTGAGTGACCTGGAGGTCGATGTCCAGGACGGCAAGGAGAAGGTGCGCATATATGTCGAATGAATCTGGTGCTAAGTCAACCTGAAATTGATAGATGTCATTCAGAGCGAAGCGAAGAATCTCAGCGTAACGATAAGATTCCTCGTCGCTCTGCTCCTCGGAATGACATCCTGTTAAAACCAAGTTGACTGAGTACTAGCACATGGTCAACCTGGCTTTGGTGCGAGTCGTATTCATCACCTCTTGCTGGACGTGGTACTAGCGCAAGTGGGGATGCGGCGCGGGGGCCCGTTCAAGCCAAGGCTTGCGCCAGGTCTTCCACCAGGTCCTCGGGGTTCTCCAATCCAACGGACAAGCGCAGCAGGTTAGCGGGGGTTCGGGTCTGTGGACCCTCCATCGACGCCCGGTGCTCGATGAGGCTGTTGGTGCCTCCCAAACTGGTGGCCCGGGTGAACAGCGCCACCTTGGCCGCCACCGCCACGGCCGCTTCCTTCCCTCCCCTTACTTCAATGGAGATCATGCCGCCGAAGCGGGACATCTGCCGAGAGGCTATGGGGTGCCCCGGGTGCCCCTCCAGCCCTGGGTAGTAGACAGCCTCCACCGCGGGATGGCGGCTCAAGAAGGCAGCCACGGCCCCGGCGTTCTCCGAGTGGGCGCGCATCCGGTAGGGCAGGGAGCGGATGCCCCGCAGCACCAGCCAGCAATCGAAGGGGGATGGCACCGCTCCCCCGGAGTTTTGGATCGTCCTTATCTTGTTGAAGAGGTCGCTATTCTCCTGGGAGACCACGGCTCCCCCGGTCACGTCGCTATGGCCGCCCAGGTATTTGGTGGTGGAGTGAACCACAAGGTCGGCGCCCAAAGTCAACGGGCGCTGCAAGGCGGGGGTAGCCCAGGTGTTGTCGCATACGCAGGACGCGCCGGCCCGGTGGGCGATGCCCGCGACCTCGGCGATGTCCGTTACTTTCAGTTGGGGATTGGACGGCGTTTCCGTCCAGATCAGCTTGGTTGCGGGACCGACTGCCGCTTCAACCTGGGATAGTTCGGTCATGTCCACGAAGGTCGTTTCCAATCCCCACCGCGCGAAGATCTCCACCAACATCCTAGCGGTGCCGTGATAAACGTCGGTGGACGCGATCACGTGGTCGCCGGGAGATAACGTCTGGAACACCGCCATGGTGGCGGCGGACCCCGAGGCGAAGGCGGCGCAGCCTGCTCCTCCTTCCAATGCCGCCAGGCACTCTTCCAATCCTGTCCTGTTGGGGTTGCCCCCGCGAGCGTAAATGTACCCAAAGGGATAGCTGCCGTCCTCGTTTCGCTCAAAAGTGGTGGAGAGGTGGATGGGCGGAGTTACCGCGCCGGCTTCAGCGTCATCCTTGTGCCCCGCGTGGACCGCCAGTGTTTCAAACCTCATGGGGTTCCTCCTGCTCTGCCGCCACCGCCAGTTTAATGGATTCTATTGCTCCGGTGCCATGGCAGGGCGGACACCACGTGCCACAAGGTGGGAGTATCCATTGCAATACTGGTTTCAGATGCTACAATCGTGCAAGAACGCAGGCGTCAGGAACCAAGGACGCCTAATCTTAGCCGAGAGGGGAAGCCATGGTGGCATTGGGAACGGAAAGATTTACCTACGAAGTGGCCGAAGGCTGGGGCAAGCTGCCCGACGGCTGGACTTTCAAGGAGTGCGGCGGTGTGGGGGTGGACTCCAAGGATAATGTCTACGTGTTCAACCGGGGGGAGCACCCGATGATCATCTTCGACCGGGAGGGCAACTTCCTGCGCTCCTGGGGCGAGGGCGTTTACCCCAGGGCCCACGGCATCACCATGAGCCCCGACGACACCATCTTCTGCACCGACGACGGGGACCACACTGTCCGCAAATGCACGCTCGATGGGAAGGAGCTGTTCAAGCTGGGCATCAGCGGCAAGCCCGTCCCTTTCATGAGCGGCGACCCCTTCAACCGGTGCACCCACGTGGCCATCGACCCCCGGAACGGAGACTTTTACGTCTCCGACGGCTACGGCAACGCCCGGGTGCACAAGTACTCGCCCGATGGAAAGCTGCTGTTTTCGTGGGGCGAGTCGGGGACGGACCCGGGGCAGTTCAACATCGCCCACAACATCGCCACCGACAAGGAGGGCTGGGTCTACGTGGCCGACCGGGAGAACCACCGCATCCAGATATTCGACTCCAAGGGGAAGTTCGAGACTCAGTGGAACAACATGGCCCGGCCCTGTGGCTTGTACATCGACCAGGCGGGCGACCAGAGGGTCTACGTGGGGGAACTGGGCGTCTGCATCGGCTCCAACGCCCAGGCTACCGGGCTGGGTCCCCGGGTCAGCGTCATGGACATCAAGGGCAACACGCTGGCCCGGCTGGGGGACCTGCCGGAGGGCGAGGAGCCCGGCCGGTTTCTGGCGCCCCACGGCGTGTGCATCGACTCTCGGGGCGACATCTACGTGGCCGAGGTTTCCTGGACTCACCTGAGCCACACCAAGGTGCCGACCCACCAACCGCGCTCCCTCC
>CAJWBT010000106.1 GCA_913020235.1 uncultured Chloroflexota bacterium | reverse complement strand
ACACCGACGGCTCGGTGGACGTGGTGACGGCGCTGATGGACCACGGCGGCGGCACCCTGGATGCCGTGGCCAAACTGGTGGCCGAGGAGCTGTGCGTACCTCTGGAAAAGGTCAACGTCGCCCCCGCCGGGACCCGGTCCACGGTCTACGACGTCAACACCCACGCTTCCCGGGGGGTCTATGCCGGCGGCGGCGCCGCGCTACAGGCGGCGCAACTGGTGCGGAAGGAGCTGCTGGAGACGGCTGCCGGCTATCTGGACCTGATGCCGGAAGCGCTGGCCCTCGAACCCGACGACGCATCGAGCCAGGGGGTGTTCGCCGCTAGCGCGGTCCCGGACCGGAGAATGACCATCGGCGAGATCGCCACGCGGTGTTGGGCCGAGAGCCGGAGGACCATCGCCACTGTAGAGAGCTTCCGGCCGGTCAACTGCCCGCCGGCCTACGTCGCCGTGTTCGTGGAGGTGGAGGTCGACACGTGGACCGGTGCGGTGCGCACGGTGCGAGCCGCGACGGGCAGCGACTGCGGAACGGTGATCAGTCCCGACCTGGCAGCCGGACAGCTAGAAGGGGGACTGCTGCAGGGCGCGGGCTTTGCGCTTTACGAGGACAACCAATGGGACTCCGGCGGGCAACTGGCGTCAGGAGGCTACATGACCGACGCCAAAACGCCGGGCATCAGCGAGAGCGCGCCTCCGGACAATCTGGCTGTTTATTTCGCCCAAACCTATGAGCCCAGCGGCCCCTTTGGGGCCAAGGGCATCGGAGAGGCGGCGACCAACCCCGTGGCGGCGGCCTATGCCAACGCCATCCACAACGCCACCGGCGTCCGCTTCTACGGGCTGCCGATTACGCCGGAGAAGGTTCTGGCCGGCCTGGCGGTTCTGAAGGAGCGTTCCGCGTGAACTGGGGCCTCGCTGAAACGGCCGGCATGACAAACTCGCACATCCTGGTGCCCGGCTTCGAGTACCTGGAGCCCGCGTCGATAGAGGAGGCGGTGGCGCTGCTGAGCCGGTACGGAGAGGGAGTCTGGGTGCTGGCCGGCGGCACCGACTTGATCGTCCAGATGAAGCTGGAACGGCTGGCTCCCAGGTACTTGCTCAGCATACGCAAGATTCCCGGTCTGGAAGGGGTCGTGTCTGAAGACGACGGCGTGCGAATCGGTGCGCGCACCGCTATTCGTGGGCTACGCAACGACCCGCGAGTCCGGGCCTGGTACCCGGCGCTAGCGGAGGCGTGCGCTGCGTTCAGCTCAACGCCGGTCCAGGTGATGGGCACCATAGGCGGGAACTTGTGCAACGCCTCGCCGGCGTCCGATTGCGCTCCGCCCCTGATCGCCTTTGGCGCGGAGGCGGTGATCGTCGGTCCGGGGGGTGAGGGGCGGCTGCCGCTTGAGGAGTTCTTCTTGGGCCCCAACCGGACGGCGCTGCGGACGGGTGAGCTGCTGGTTGGCGTTGCTCTTCGGCGTCCTCGGCAGGGGACCGGAAGCGCGTTCCTGAAGGTCTCTCGGGTGGCTGCCGACATCGCCAAGGTCAACGCGGCGTTCGCGGTCGTGCGGGAGGGGGACCGTGTCGTTGAGTGCCGGCTGGCGTTCGGGTCGGTGGCGCCGACGCCGGTGCGCGCGCGGAAGGCAGAGACGCTTCTCACGGGACGGGCCTTCGACGCGGAGTTGGTGGCCGAAGTAGCCGAGGCCGCGTCGGAGGAGGTCTCGCCCATTGACGACGTGCGCTCGGCCAGGTGGTATCGCCGGGAGATGGTCCGGGTGCTGACCCACGATGGCCTGCACCGGGCGTGGGAGCGGGCCTCCCGAGAGCCGCCCGCCACGCATCTTGAACCCGAAAGGGCAGCCTCAAGTTCTCTGGAGAGTCCTGAATCCCGCCCGGCGGCAAGCGTCCGAGCAGCCGCGCAAAGGCATGGCATCGATCTAACGGTGAACGGCGAGCGGCGCCGGGTTTGGGTGATGCCGAACGACCTGCTGTTGAACGTGCTTCGGGAAGACCTGGCGTTGACCGGCTGCAAGTACGGCTGCGGCATCGGTGAGTGCGGCGCTTGCACGGTTCAACTGGACGGCAAGCCGGTGCTATCGTGCCTGACGCTGGCCGTAGCAGCCGGCGGCAGCGAAATCGTGACCGTGGAAGGGCTTCGAAAGCCGGCCGGGGAGCTGGACCCTCTGCAGCAGGCGTTCATCGACCACGGCGCCTTTCAATGTGGCTACTGCACTCCGGGCATGTTGATGACGGCCAGGAGCCTGCTCAACGAGAACCGGCGCCCGACGGAAGAGGAGGTGCGGGACTACCTGAAAGGCAGCTTCTGCCGCTGCACCGGGTACGCCGGCATCCTGCGGGCCGTGATGAGCTGCGCGGCCTCGGCGGGCGGCCAATGATTCACGGTGGGCTTGAGGGAGGAGTAGATGCTGCCGAAGTTTGACCTCTTGATGCCGGAGACGTTGCCCGAAGCCCTTGCCCTGCTGGCTGAAGGCGCGGGCGAAGTCACGCCGGTGTCGGGTGGCACGAACCTGATCGTGGACCTGCGGGGTGGACGGCGGAGGTCCGGCACACTGATGAACATTGCCGGGATGGGCGGGCTGTGCGGTATCCGGCGTGAGGAGGGGCACCTGGTGATCGGAGGCGGCGTCACCGTAGCCGACCTATTGGATGGGCCGTTAGTGAGTGGCCACGCCTCAATTCTGAAAGACGCCGCCTCAGTGTTCGGAGGTCCCTTGGTGCGCAACCGGGCCACGGTAGGGGGTAACCTGGCGGACGCCTCACCGGCGGCGGACCTGGCTCCCCCCCTTCTGGCCCTGGACGCGGAGGTCGAGCTGGCGAGTGCGGAAGGAAACCGCCGCGTGCCGCTAGAGGAGTTCTTGGTTGGGGTGAGGGAGACACTCCTTAAACCGCAGGAGCTTCTGGTTGCGGTGCGCTGTCCCGTACCGCTTCCCCACAGCGCGGGGGGCTTCTACAAGCTGGGGCTGCGCAAGGCGGACGCTATCTCCGTGGCAAGTGTCGCCGTGATGGTGGAGGGCGATGGCGACGGCCGCTGCCGCCAGGCGCGTATCGCCTTGGGCGCGGTAGCTCCCCGTCCCATTCGCGCCCGCGCCGCCGAGGACCTGCTGCGCGGCCGGAAGCTTGATCCGGCAACTATCGCCAAGGCCGCCCGCCTGGCGTCCGAGTCGGCCAGCCCCATCGACGACATCCGGGGCTCCGCGGCCTATCGACAACGGGTGATAGGCGTGTTGGTGCGGCGCCTGCTGAGCGCGGTGGCCGCCGACACCCGCGAGTAGGCTGGAGAAAAGCGATGCAACCAAAGAATGTGACGGTGAACGTCAACGGGCGGGAGCACCGGGTGACGCTGGCCCCCAACGTGACCCTGCTCCGTGCCCTGCGCAATCTGGGCTACACCGATGTCAAGAACGGCTGCGAGAAAGGGGACTGCGGAGCCTGCGCCGTTCTGTTGGACGGCAGGGCCGTCAATAGCTGCCTGGTGCTGGCCTGGCAGGCCGGCCCGGCGCGGATCATCACCAACGCCGGCTTGGGGTCAATGGACAACCCCCATTCGCTCCAAGAGGCTTTCGCCGAAACCGGGGCCGCCCAGTGTGGCTACTGCACGCCGGGCATGATCATAGCTGCGAAGGCGCTGCTGGACCGGACCCCGCACCCTGAAGAGGAGGAGGTCCGAGAGGCGCTCTCCGGCAACCTGTGCCGCTGCACCGGGTACGGGCCGATCATCGAGGCGGTGCAAACGGCGGCCGCGCCAGGAAGCGGCGCATGAAGTACCTGGCCAAGCCGCTGCCCCCTGTGGACTTGCCCAAGCTGCGCCAGGTGGGCAAACCGCTGCGCCGGGTGGATGCGCTCGGTAAGGCGGTAGGCGCTACCGTGTACGCCGGGGACTACGCGATGCCGAACATGCTTTACGGCAAGGTGCTGAGGAGCCCCCACGCTTCGGCGCGCATCAGGCGGGTGGATGCCGGCAAGGCGCGGGCGCTGTGGGGCGTGGCCTGCGTCCTGACGGCGGAGGACCTGCCCGGCGGCAAGCTGGCCACGGACATGCCGGGCCAGACCGGGCAACAGCGGCGCGCCGGCTCCGATGTGCCGGTGTTGGCGTCCGATGTGGTCCGCTTCGTGGGCGAGCCCGTGGCGCTGGTGGCGGCGGAATCGGAAGAGGTCGCGCAACGAGCCCTGGAGTTGGTTGACATCGAATACGAGCTGCTGCCGGGGGTGTTCGACCCCGCTCAGGCGATGGAGCCGGGCGCGCCCGTTGTCCACGAGCCGGACAACATCGTGGCCCGGTGGAAGATACGCAAGGGCGACCTGGAGGCAGGCATGGCGGCGGCGGACCTCGTTGTGGAAAACACCTTCCGCATGCCCTTTATCGAGCACGCCTACCTGGAGCCCGAGGCCGGCGTGGCCTGGGTGGATGAGCAGGGGGTGATCAACATCCGTACCTCGACCCAGGTTATCGAGCACTTCCGCAGCATCGCCATGGCCGTGGGTGTCCCCCAGAACAAGATACGCGTGCAGGGGGCAATGCTCGGTGGTGGATTTGGCGGGAAGGAGGACATGACAGTCGAGATCTTCCTGGCGATGCTGGCCATGAACACACGCCGCCCGGTGCGGCTGGCGTATTCCCGTGAAGAGTCTTTCTTGGCCCACTCCAAGCGCCATCCGTTCACAATCACCCATCGCACCGGCGTCAAACGCGATGGACGCATCACGGCCGCCCAGATCGAGTTGACTTCGGACTCCGGGGCCTACCCCTACCTCAGCCCCTACGTGTTGCTCTACGCGACGGTCGCGGCCTGCGGGCCTTACCGGGTGGACAACCTCCACGTGGATGGCGTGGCGGTTGCTACCAACAATCCCTTTACCAGCGCTTTCCGCGGGTTTGGCGGCGCCCAGGCCTGTGTGGCCTACGAGCAGCAGATGGACGAGATCGCGAGGGCGCTCGAGATGGATCCGCTGGAGCTGCGGTGCGTGAACTACCTCCAGACCGGCGACCGGAACGGCACCGGGCAGGAGATCGAGGGCGCCGCCTGGCTGGAGGAAACGGCCACACGGGCGCAGGAGGCGCTGGGCGGGAAGACGCCCGACCGCGGCCCCGTGAAAGTGGGGCGGGGCTTCGCCTCTTACGCGCAGAGCTACGGCCGCATCACCTGGCTGCACGATACCAGCCGGGCGTGGGTTGGTGTGGAGCTGGATGGCACGGTGTTGGTCCGCTCCAGCGCGCCCGACTTGGGGGCCGGGCAGTCGTCTGTCCTGTGCCAGGTCGCCGGCGAGGTGCTTGGGGTGCCGCTGGAGGCAGTGGTCATACACGGCATGGACTCAGCGCTGACGCCCCTGGCGGGCACGACCACCGCCACCCGGCAGACCTACATGTCGGGCAACGCCGTCCTCAAGGCGGCCACCGCAGTGCGCAACGTTCTACTTGAACGGGCCTCCAGCCACTTCGAGGCGAGGGCCGAGGACCTGGATATGGCCGATGGCCGCGTGTTCGTCAAGGATAGGCCGCAGGAGTCGATGGCGCTGTCGGACCTGGCCGCGATGTGCGCCGCCGAGGGCCTGCCGCTGGCTGACCTCGCCCAATTCGAAGCCCCTTTCAGCGACCCTATCGATCCGGAGACCGGACAGGGCCGGGTCTATCCGGACTTCACCTTTGGCGCTCAGGCGGTCGAGGTGGCCGTGGATACCGAGACAGGTGAAGTTACCGTGCTCAAGAGCGTCGCCTGCCACGACGTTGGCCGGGCAATCAACCCGGCTTCAGTGGATGGGCAGATACAAGGAGGCAGCACTCAGGGACTTGCCTACGCTCTGATGGAGGAGCTGGTGGTCGAGAACGGCGTGATCCGGACGCCGTCGCTGTCCGAGTACCTGATCCCCACGGCGTGCGATCTTCCCACGACCAGGGCGATCATCCTGGAATCGGGCACCGGCCTGGGGCCGTTTGGGGCGAAGGGAATCGGAGAGCCGGCGCTAACGCCGGCCGCACCGGCCCTCGCCAACGCCGTGGCCAACGCCATCGGGACGCGCATACCCGACCTGCCGCTGACCCCCGAGAAGGTGCTGGCGGCGGTGGACAAACTTGACGGGGTCGCCACGTAGTGGACGGCCGAAGCTGCCTCGATGTCCCCAGATCATGGGACTCTGCCATCATTTTCCTAGGCCGGCGCCAACCCAAGGCAAGCGGAACCGGCCCGCCTCATTCCCCGCCCGGCAGTCCCAGTTAGCAAGAGGAGATAGGCGATGTCAGCCACCGAGACTACACTCTCCGCTCTGGAACGCAACTGGCACATGGTGAATTCGGCGCTGGCTGGTTTGGACGAGGCGACCATGGCCAGCCGCCCCAACGCTCAATCCAACTCCATTAGCTGGCTGCTGTGGCACATGACCAGGGTGGCCGACCGTTTCATCCATACCCGGTTGACGGAGGCGCCGCAATTGTGGATCGAGAACGGCTGGCACGATAAGTTCGGGATGCCCGCCGACCCCCACGACTTCGGGATGGGTTGGAGCCTGAAGCAGGTAGCTGCTTGGCAGCCACCGAGTAAGGACGTGCTGGCCGGATACTTTGAAGCGGTGAACTCCGCAACCCGGGACTATCTCCGGCCCCTCTCAGCGCCCGAGCTGGAGCGGAGGATACCCTTTCCCGCTCCACCCAACATGATTTCCGTTGGCGACGCCCTGGGCGTCCTGGTTTGGGACAACATCGTGCACGGCGGCCAGATTGCCTATCTACGGGGCTACTACCGGGGCATGGGGTGGCAGAAGGAGCGACGGAACCCTCGCTTGATCTAGCCCCGATTCTGTCCAACTGACCGGTCCACCTCAAGGATACCCGATGGGGATCACTTCGAACAACCCGCACGCGGGGTCGGCCGGCAAATGCGCAGGCGACATGCTTCGTGGACTTCGGATTCCCTTCGGATTCCCATCGTAAGCTAGCTCATGACACCGGCGGATGGTTTTGAGAGTTTGATCGGATGGTTGACAGCATTCGTGAGTGACACTACGATGCTCTTGTCCGAGAGGTCCCCTGCTCCAACCGGGCGATTTGATACGGGAAATGCCGGTTCAGAGACGCGGAAACCCAAGCACGGTCCATCCGACAAGAGGGACGTTGCCTCAAAACCGTCATTCCGAGGAGCGAAGCGACGAGGAATCTGGTGAGGTGCTTGCTCCGTTGCGGCCTGGACCCACCACTCCAGACCCCTCGCGGAATTTATCCTGAGCTGCGCCGAAGGGCTCGGGGTGACATATTCCAGGGTGTTTTTGGGGCAAGGCCGACAGGAGGGAGTTGGTTTGCAGCTGGGATCGAGAACCTTCGACGTGCCGGATGCGACTGCGGCGGTGGAGTTCTGTTACCAGCAAGGCTGGACCGACGGGCTCCCGGTGGTGCCGCCCACGCAGGAAGCGATCGAACGGATCATCAACTACCTGGGCCGTGACCCCAAAGAAGTGGTGGGTGTCGTCAACCCCCGGAACGGTATCGCCACCATCGAGAAGATCGCCATCAACTGCGTCATGGCCGGGTGCC
>CAJWBT010000105.1 GCA_913020235.1 uncultured Chloroflexota bacterium | reverse complement strand
TTCCGGACGCGATGGGACCGGCCAGGCCGCAGGCCTTGGCATACTCCACATCCGTATGGATGTTCTTGACCGGCCACCCGGAGAACCCGCGCATCCGCTCCAACGTCACCGTTTTTGGTTTGCCGGAGAAAGTGTGGCCCTCGGTGGTATCTCGTGCTGCCGTACTCATGAGCCTACTTCCTCCCGGAATTGGTTGTGGTCATCTTCTTGCGCATGATCGTGACCCCGTCCTCGTCGACGACGACGCACTCGATGACTTTAAACTCCCGGCCACGCCTCGAGTACTTGTCGGCCACTTTCCAGCTCGCTCGAAAGGTCTTGCCCACCCTGCCCGGGGCGAGAAACTCCACCTCATCCTTGGCATGGATGCCGGCCACGCCTTCCGGGAGAAAGTACGATGGGCTCCTAGTCGAGTTGGTCTGATTGAGAAAAAGGCCGGGATGGACCACGGGTCCGCCGCCGTCTCCCCCTTCGACATACCGGGGGTCGTGGTCTTCGACCGCGTCGATGAAGCGCCGGTTGAACTCCGGGGTAACCTTGAACTCGAAGGGCTCCAGCTCCTCGCCCACCTCATACTGGTCCAACGTTTTGCGCGTTGTCATCGCTCTCCCCTCCGGGCGGTCATGGCCCCGTCTTGCTGGTTCAGGATGCATGTCTCGGGCGGTATTTCGTTGGGTGACCGAACTCCCTATATCTAGGCGCCTGAACCCCGCCTGAACCCAAGGAACGTGCTATCCGCTTGATTGGCATTTTAGGGTCCCCGCCGAACGTAGTCAACTTTCCCATCGGGCCACCAGAATCTCGTCGCCCTCCTACACGAAACCCGATCAGAAAGACAGAGTGAACCTCTGCCGGCAACGTCACCTTTGGGGTCTGGACGAGGTGAAAGGCAACCCCTTGAAGGTACTACCCTCAGACACCGCCCCATTGACGATAATCGCCATCCCCGATAGACTAACGTGGGTTTCAGCGCTCAGCCATCAGGTACGCGATGCCACCATAACCCCCCTGGTACCTCTGCTGACCGCTGAAAGCTGATGGCTCCCAACGACTATGGCTAAACTGTTCGACCTCCACATACACACCACCAAGGGGAGCAGCGATAGCAGCCTGAACCCCGAAGAACTCGTGCTGGAGGCGGAGGGGCTGGGGCTCTTCGGCCTGTGCCTCACCGAGCACAGCGGCCCCTGGGAGCGTCACGAGTTCGAGCGCTTCGCCGCCCGCCACAACGTGGTCCTGGTGCGGGGTATGGAGGTGGAGACCGACATGGGCCACATGCTGGCCTTTGGCCTGGACCAATACCAAGGGGGCTTCAACAAGGCGGCCGGGCTGCGGCGGGCCGCCGACCTGGAGGGTGGCTTCGTGGTGACGGCCCATCCCTTCCGCGGGGTCTTCAGCCAGCCGGGGAGGACAAACGCCCTGCTGTACCGGTCGGTGCCCGACCCTCTGCCCAAACAGCCGGAGGACGCCCTGGAGCACCCGGTGTTCAAGCTGGCCCACGCCGTCGAGGTCGCCAACGGCGGCACGGTGGACGAGGAAAACGACTTCGCAATGCGGGTGGCCGGCCTGCTGGGCCTGCCCGTGACGGGCGGCAGCGACGCTCATTCGGCCCACGGCTTGGGCCGCTTCGTAACCGCTTTCGAGGACGAAATCAACAACGAGCAAGAGTTTCTGGCCGCTCTCCACTCGGGGAGATTCCACGCCGCCGTGGGGCTCCGCTCCGGGCAACTCCGCCCGTACACGTTGTAGGCGGCGGCCGGCTGAAATCCGACCGCAGATAACCCATCGCCACCATTGGTTTGCCAGCCATGTCTTTGCATCTACCTGTGACTTCTCCCTTCGAGCAGGTCCACGTGGCCCTCGACCTGGAAACAACCGGGTTGGAATCAGCGCGTGACGCCATCATCGAGGTGGGGGCGGTAAAGTTCCAAGACGACACCGTTATCGATACTTTTGATACCTTCGTGAATCCGGGGCGCCATATCCCCGAGTTCATCCAACGCCTGACCCACATCACGCCCGCCCAGGTCAAACGCGCTCCCTACTTCAACTCCGTCGTCGGCCCGCTGGAGGATTTCATCGGGGACCATCCCGTCATCGGCCACAACGTGGCCTTCGACGTTGGGTTCCTGGCCGCCAACGGGTTGCCCTTGAACAACGCCACGTACGATACCTGGGACCTGGCGTCGGTGTTGCTGCCCCGCGTCGGGCAGTACGCCCTTGGCCGGCTGTCCCAACTCTTCGGGGTAGGCCACGCTAACCCGCACCGTGCGCTGTCGGACGCCAAGGCCACCCAGGGCATCTTTCTGGAGTTTTTGCGCCAGGCGGAGGCCCTGGATAGCGGCCTTCTGGCCTACATAGTTAACCTGGCCACCCGCAGCCGGTGGTCCATCACACCTCTCCTGGCCGGGCTCCAGAGCGGCACTCACCTGGGCGGCGGGCCCGCGATGTTCGGGCTGACCGGATTGGACATGGACAACCTGGCCACTCGCCTGGGGCGTCCCGAAAAGCGGCGGTCGGACCCGAGCCTCAGCTCCCTGGACGAGGATAAGATAAGCGGCCTCCTCGGTGCTCAAGGTCCCTTTGCCCGGACCTTTTCCGGTTTTGAGTATCGCCCGGAGCAAGAGGAGATGCTGAAGGCCGTGACCCAGGCCATCTACCGGAGCCGGCACCTGGTGGTGGAAGGCGGCACCGGCGTAGGCAAGTCCATGGCTTACCTGCTGCCCGCCGTACTTTTTGCCGTCTCCCAGGGCCAGCGGGTGGTGGTCTCCACCAACACAATCAACCTCCAGGAGCAGCTCCTGCGCAAGGACATTCCCGCACTGTTCGGGGTGCTGGAGGAAGCGGGATTGCTGTCCGAGGGTATGGCGAAGGCCGCCCTGCTCAAGGGGCGAAGCAACTACCTGTGCCTGCACCGCTGGAACTTCCTGGCAAGGACCGAAAGCCCCACGGTGGAGGACGCCCGGCTGCTGAGCAAGACCGCCGTCTGGCTTCAGGACACGGTGTCGGGCGACCGGGGCGAGATCAACCTCGCCGGGCGGGACAGCTTTACATGGAGCCGAATTTCCGCGGGCGAGAAGACGTGGTGCCCCGGCCTGCGCGATGGCGGTCCCTGCTTCTTGCGCAGCGCCAGGGAGCGGGCCGAACAAGCCCACATCGTGGTGGTAAACCACGCCTTGTTGCTGTCGGACCTGGTCCGGGGCGGCAGCTTGATCCCCGATTACCAATACCTGGTCATCGATGAGGCCCACAACCTGGAGGACGAGGCCACCAGGCAGTTGGGCTTTCAGGTGCCCCCGGAACGTCTGGAGGAGGCCTCGGAGCCCCAAGGACGCCTCGTCACGGGGGTCCGGATGGCGCTGGCGGCTGAAAGCTTGGGTTCGGCGGTGCGCCAGGAAGGGGAGCAAGCGGTGGCCGGCATGGAAACCCAGGCCGTCTCGCTCCGGGAAAACTGGGCCCGTCTGTGGGCCGCGTCGGAGCGGTTCCTGGCCACCTGCCGCCAGGCTACCTCGGAGGACCAAAACCAGGTGATGCTCACCCAGCAGGTTCGGGGCCAGCAGGTATGGTCCGACCTGGCCCTGGCGTGGGAGAATCTGGACGTGCGGATGCAAGAGGCGGTCAAAGCCCTCTCCCGGTTACAGCGGTTCCTCGAAACCACCACTCTGCCCGCGGCCAGCGACCAACCCGCTCTGGCCATGGAAGCAGCCACCGTCCAGGACAACCTGGAACTGCTGCGAGGCCAGCTGGGGTCGATCCTGGATGAGGCGGACGACGAAAACATCCATTGGATGAACCGCGATCAGTACAAAGGCGAAATCAGCTTTCACTCCGCCCCCTTGGACGTCGGCGCCACCCTGGCCGAGCAGCTTTACGCCCGCAAGGAGTGCGTGGTGATGACCAGCGCCACCCTCAGCACCGAGGGCAACTTCGACTACTTTCGCAAGCGGGCCGGAATAGCAGAGGACTGCGACGAGCAGCTTGTCGGGTCTCCCTTCGACTACCAGAAGGCTGCGCTGCTCCTCATCCCGGAAGACATGCCGCCCCCTAACGCGGAAGGCTACCTGGACGCCCTCTCCCTGGTGCTGGCCGGCCTGGGCAAGTCCCTGGGTGGCAGGACCATGGCCCTGTTCACATCTTATGCGGCTCTCCGGGGGGTGGCCAGCCGGGTGCGGGCCCCCCTCATGGCCGACGGGATACAGGTGCTGGCCCAGAGTGTGGACGGGCCTCCGCAACAGCTCATCCGCCGCTTCACCGATGACCCCCGCAGCGTCCTCCTGGGGACCAGCAGCTTCTGGGAGGGGGTGGACCTGCCCGGGGGTGTGCTCAAGGCGCTGGTGTTGACCAGATTGCCCTTTCATGTGCCCACCGACCCGGTAGTGAAAGCCCGGTCGGAGCAGTACGAGGACCCTTTCAAGCAGTACTCCATCCCCCAGGCGGTGCTACGCTTCCGGCAGGGGATCGGGCGGCTGATCCGCAGTAAGGGAGACATGGGGGCCATCGTGGTGCTGGACCGGCGAATTACCGGGCGCTCCTATGGCCAGTCTTTCTTGCGGTCCATTCCGCCTTGTACGTTGCAACCCAGCAGCCTGGCAACCGTGGGCACGCTGGCTGCCCAGTGGGTGGATAACAGCCGTGGAGCTAAACACTGAAGAGCCTCTAGACCTAGCCGCCACCCTGGAGAGCGGCCAGGCCCACCGCTGGGAGCGAGAAGGGCAGTGGTACTGCGGCGTGGTCCGGGGTAACGTCATTAAACTCCGCCAGACCGCCCGCTGCATCGAGTTCCGCGGCGGGCCGAGTCCGGAGGCGTCCCTTCTGGCCCTGCTCCAAAGCTACTTCCGTCTGGACGACGACATCAGCGCCATCTACGCGGAGATCGGCAGGGACCAGAAGGTGGCGGACATGATAGCCCGGTTTCCCGGCCTGCGCCTGCTGAGGATAGAGCCCTGGGAATGCGTCGTCTCGTTCATTTGCTCCGCCAACTCCAACCTCCGCCGCATCCACCAGTCGATGGAGCGGCTGGCAGATTGCTACGGCGCCGCTATCAAGTTGGACGGCCGGACGTGGCACGCCTTCCCCACGCCGGCGGAGTTGGGCGAGGCGGGGGAGGAGGGTCTTCGCCGGTTGGGGCTGGGCTTCCGCGCTCCTTACGTGGCCCAGGCCACCCGCATGGTATTGGAAGGTAGGCTGGATCTGGCCGCCCTGGACCGGATGCCCTACGCGGAGGCCAGGGACTGCTTGATGGAATGTCCCGGCATCGGGCCAAAGGTAGCCGATTGCATCTGCCTTTTCTCGTTGGAGAAGACGGAGGCCTTTCCCGTGGACGTATGGGTGCGCCGGGCTTTGGCCGAGTGGTATTTCCAAGGCCGGAAGGTGCCGCCCGACCGGGTGCTGCGGGAGTGGGCGCGAGACCGCTTCGGCCGCTTCGGCGGTTACTCCCAGCAGTACCTGTTCCATGGAAAGAGGGTGGGGCGGTGAGCTGCTGAAGCTTGTCCTGGATGAACGCGGGGGCGGCCTTTGAAACTTTGGGGAAACTTTATTCGCGAAAGAAGTTTCCCCAAACCCCTTCAAGAAAGCCAAATCACTTCGGTTCTTTCTGGAGAGGCTTGGAGGACCTCTTTCTTGCAAGAAAGAGGTCCTCCAAATACCAGAGGTAGCCTACGCGTAAGGCTCTGTTATACTGTTCGCGCACTCCCGCCAGCCACACCGGCGGACTCGGTTTCCGGACCACACCCATCCATTTAGGATCGAAGGAGAGGAGAAAATGGGACCCAATCTGGTAGATTACCTCCTGTACGAGCCCGACGATACGGGTATCCTCTGGATCAAGTTCAATCGCCCGGAACGCATGAATGCCCTCGCCGGGTCCTCTCACGAAACCGGCACGGTGGCGAAGGTTGGGGAGTACATGCGGGCCGGCGATGATGACCCGAATATCCGGGTCATCGTCCTCACCGGGGTGGGCCGTGGATTCTGCTCGGGGGCTGACATGCGACGGGATACCGGGGACCTACTCAAGGGAGGAGATAACTTTGTGGGAGACCGAGGATCGGTGGAAGGCCCCGATTTCGCCAGGGAGCACTTCTATCATGGATTCACCAAGCTCCACAGGGACATTTCGCAAATCCGGAAGCCAACCATCGCCATGGTAAACGGGCCCGCCGTCGGGTCCGGCATGGACATGGCCCTGCACTGCGACATCCGTGTGGGTTGCGAGAACACCCGGTTTATTGGCTATCAGCAGTTGGGGCAGATCATGGAGAACGGGGGTAGCTACTATCTTCCGAAGATGGTCGGCCTGGGCAGGGCATTGGAGTTTGTCTACACCGGGCAACTGGACGCCCAAAGAGCTTATGAGTGGGGCTTGTTGAACCATCTGGTTGCTTCCGACAAGCTGGAAGAGACCACCAGAGAGATGTGTGCCAGGATCATGAGGGTTCCGCCGCTGGTCCAATGGATAAGTAAGCGGATCATGCGCACCGCCCTGGACAGCTCGTTGGAGGCCACGATGGTGTTGACATCGAATGCCGGTGGCATCCTCGGCGGATCGGAAGACGCTCAGGAGGCACGAGCGGCGTTCCTGGAGAAGCGCACCCCCAGCTTCAAGGCTCGCTGACCGGGTGGGGGCGGATGGCCTCCCACCGGCAGTAGGCTGGTGGGAGAGGCTAGATTGCCAAGGTTATGTGGAAACACGTGGCGGTTCCTAGCCCATGCTAGAATAGTGAGGAGATTACTGGCCCACGCTCCTGAAGGTCACATGCTGGTGCTCGAGGGCTGAGGTAGTGCTCATTATGTCGAGAGTGGAAGAAATACAATCGGCGATTGTCTCGCTTTCTCAAGAAGAATACGCGCACCTGCGACAGTGGTTTGCTCAAAGAGATTGGGAACAATGGGACCGGGAAATCGAAGAAGACGCTGCCTCCGGGAAGTTGGATTTCCTGATAGACGAGGCTGTTGCTGAAAGAGCCGAAGGGCGACTTCAGGAACTGTAAATGCATCGGGCAACGAGCCGGTTTTGGGCGTGCTTCTCAATCCTATCAGAAGAGGCGCAAAACCTGGCGCGGAAGAACTATGCGTTGCTCAAAGACAATCCGCACCATCCTTCTATTCGGTTCAAGAAAGTCGGAAAACTCTGGTCGGCTCGAGTTGGTCTCAATCACAGGGCACTTGCCGTCGAGGACGAAGATGGCTTTATATGGGTGTGGATTGGTGCCCACGACGCGTACCAACGCATGCTCAGATAGACGCGGCCAGATAACGCGCCGCACCCAAGCGCGTACTGCCACGCGGCCCGCGGCGGGATTTGGCTTGTCATCGCTCAGCAAGTAGACTGGGGTTACAGATCCATCACGATTGTCGCCGGCTATCGGCTGAAGTAGACCCCCTGGTTCCAGCCGGCCCGGGTCTGCTGCGGTAGCTACCCCAGACGGTACCTGCTCTCCAGCCGGGGGGGTGGGGGTGGTGCCGCTTGAAGGCTATGGCAGATGCCCTTTCCCCCTTCCACTCTGGGGAAACTTCTTTGGCCATTCGCCTTTGGCGGACCCCAGGCCCCTTCAAGAAACCTCCGGTTAAGGCGTCAGTACCAGCTTGCCGAAGAAGTTGGTCTCTTCCATGGCCCGGTGGGCGGCGGCGGCCT
>CAJWBT010000104.1 GCA_913020235.1 uncultured Chloroflexota bacterium | reverse complement strand
TTCGATCCCAGGGTTCATCCCCTTTGCGAGGCGAGTGTACCAAGTGGGCAAGAAGGGCGTCAATGGCCCCCAGCCACCGGTGTTTGGGGCTGGTGGCGGGAGGCGGGGTGTCAGGGAGGTCTCAGATGGTTGGCAGGGGGAAGCGCTTGGAGGTCTTTGACCACCCAAGACAGAACATGGCGGGGGCATTGCGCCGAGAAAGGCTGCCTACTTCTCCCTGGCCAGATATACTTCCAGTCCCTGGCGTACGAGAACACGGGCCCGGTGGAGCCGGGATTTGAACGCGGCTATCGAAAGCCCCAGCGTCTCGGCTGATTCCTCGGTAGTCAACCCCTGGACGTCCCGCATCACTACGGTGGCGCGCAGCTCGGGGGAAAGCTTGCCCAACTCCGATTCCACGACATCCCGCAGCTCGCCGCTGATCGCTGCCTGCTCCGGGTCGGCGGTCCAGCTGCGCGATACTTCGTCGTTGTAGTCGGTTTGGATCAGGTACTTGGCGCGGGACTTATCCTTGCGTATCTTCATCAAACAGGAATTGACGACGATACGGTAGAGCCAGGTCGAGACCTTGGACGCGCCTTTGAAGCGGGGGAAAGCACGATAGGCGGAGATGAAGGCTTCCTGCACCGCGTCTTCGGCGTCCTCAACGTTGTGAAGCATGCGGTATGCTACGTTGTAGGCGAAGTCAGCATATTCCTCGACCACCCGCGAGAAGGCGCTCTCCATCGTGGCCCGGTCCTGATCCGGCCGCGCGGCCACCTCATTTGAGCCCCAGGCAATCTGTGGGAATGCCGTTGATGCTATCGAACCCATCATTGTTATTGACTCCTTGCGAAACTGCGCCAGCCTTCGTCGCTTGGTTGGGGCCGGGATTGCCGCGACCGTGGTCAGTCGGCCGCCGCCAGGTCCTCTGTCGGAGGACGGGAAGCGATGCGCCGGATCTCGGCAAACAGCGCCGTCGGTTCGCAGTCCTTGCACAGGCAACCGTCGGATCCGGCAACCACGCTTGCCTCCAGGTACTCGGTGAACACGCTGAAAAACAGGACGCCGACATCGGGCGAGGTCCGTTTGAGGAGCCTGGTGGCCTCCACGCCGTCGAGCCGTGGCATCTGGGCATCCATGATTACCACGTCGGGGCGTAGCTCCAATGCCCTCTCCAGCGCCTCTTGGCCGTCCTTGGCCGTGCCTACCAGGTCAAAATCGGATTGGGCCTGGATAAGACACGTCAGTCCATCTAGAACATAAGGGCAATCTTCCGCGATTAGAATTCGGATCATATGATGTCTTTCCTTGAAGCCCCGGTGCCTGATCTCTCTTATCCGATATTATCTTTTCGCTCCTCGTTGGACATCCCCCACTCCACCGAATCCAAACAGAAAAGAGGTTGATACAGCGATCAACCTCTTGGTGGACATGGATTAGTCCCGGCAGCCGGTTACAACTCGATTATCTTCCTTTTCGCGGCTTCGGTCACCGCTTCCGTCCGGCCGCTGACCCCCAGTTTGTCGAAGATGCGGACGATGTGGGTCTTGACGGTGCTCTGGCCGATGTTGAGACGGCTGGCAATATCTTTGTTGGCGGCCCCGGTGGCCATTATCTGGAGCACTTCCACCTCGCGCATCGAGAGAGGCCCCTCGGGCGGCGCGGCGCGGGAGAGTTGGCTCAACCGGTCCAGGAGCCTGCTGGCCACCCGAGGCTGAATCAGCGACTCCCCCCGGTAGACCGACCGGATGGCTTTAATCACGTCCTCGGGAGGTGAGTCTTTGAGCAGGTAGCCTCTGGCTCCGGCCTCGATGCCGCGGAAGATGTAATCATCTGTATCGTAGGTGGTCAGGATTATGATGCCGGCTTCCAGGGCCGCTTCTTTGATCTCGATAATCGCGGCTACACCGTCCATCTCGGGCATCTGCAAGTCCATCAAGATGATGTCAGGCAAAAGCTCGCGGGCCTTGGCGACCGCTTCCAGGCCGTTGGCGGCCTGGGCGACAACCACCAGGTCGTCCTCCCGGTCCAGCACGGCGGCCAGTCCCTGCCGAACGATAGGGTGGTCGTCTGCAATCAAGATTCTGATGGGCTCTTTCATCGTCTCCACCCGGTCTCTCCCGCTATTTCAGCGGCATGGCCGCCTTCACCGTGGTGCCCCGGCCAATGGCGCTGCTCACGGTCAATTCTCCCCCCAGCAGGTGGGCCCTCTCTCGCATACTGACCAGCCCGAAGCCGCCGCTGTCCCTGTCCCAATGCTTCGGGATGACCGGCTCGAAGCCCACACCGTCGTCTTCTACCGTCAGGCGGACCCAGGCGTCATCGAACTCTATGGTCACCGCCACTCGGCTGGCGTTGGCGTGCTTGAGCATGTTGGCCAGTGCCTCCTGGCAGATGCGAAGGACGGAGGCCTCCACCCCGCCGGGCAGTACCCGGTCTTCCCCCTCCACGTTGAAAGAGGCCCGGACATTGCCTCCGGCAGCCTTGTCGGTCTCCCGTCGCAGCGCTCCTACCAGTGACAGGCCCTTCAGCGGGCCGCTTCGCAGGTCCCAAACCGACCGGCGGGCCTCCTGGAGGCTCTCTCTGGCCAGGTCGCGGATTCGCCTCAGGTTCTGCAACGCTTGTTCCCCGCCGGCTTCGGCCTGCCCTTCCGCCGCGTTGATCTGCCAGATGATCGCCGTGAGCCCCTGGGCCAGAGAATCGTGAATCTCACGGGCCAGACGGTTTCGCTCCTCCACCACCGCCAGTTGTCGCTGCGCCTGCTCCGCCTGCCTCCGCTCTGTGATGTCCCGGACCATGGCGATAATCCGCGTCTGCCCGGCAACATCGATGGGGGAGGCCGAGATCTCTGAAGCCAACTCATGACCACCCTTGGTAAGGCAGCTGAGTTCGTTGGTCCACCCACTCCCGTCCCTGAAGACCGCCTCAGCAAAAGCCTGGAGCTTGGTCATTTCGTTGGGGTGCACCGCCGATATCGGAATCAACAGGAGTTCTTTTCGGGAGTAACCCAACATGACGCAGGCTTTGGGATTTACGTCTACGATTGTGTCCTCACCAGGGTCAATCACGAATATCGCATCATTCGAGTGGTCGAAAATCTTGCGGTAAAGCTCTTCCGCCGGGCCGAGCGCCCCTTCGAGCACTTCCACTGTCCGATTGACTTGTCTCTCTTGAGGGTCGGCCCGGCGTAGGGATTTCAGTTGATCCATCGTTTCCGCGGGTCCTTGTTCAATTTACGGCTTGGCGCCAGTGCCACACAACGTGGATTCCAGGGGAAACATCCTGCGAGAAAGAATATCGGATATTACATTATAATGAATTTAAGGGTAGGAAACAACGAACCATGTTCGGGGGCGTCCGAAAGCCGTGCTTCGCTGAGGTGTTCCTGCCGAGGAACCGCTGCAGCACCCGGCGCTGGCCATGCTTACTCGGCAGTGGTGCCCCCGTCGATGACCAGTTCCGCGCCGGTGACGAACGAGGACTCGTCGGAGGCCAGATAAAGGACCCCGTAAGCAATGTCTTCGGGTGTTCCCACCCTGCCCATGGGCAGCCGCCGCATCCGTTGTTCCATCTTAGCGGGATCGGTCAGGGTTTCCCGAATCATGGGCGTGTCAATCGGCCCGGGGTGGACGGAGTTACACCGGATGTTGTCTTTGGCGTGCTGGATCGCAGTGGCCTTGGTGAAGAGACGGACCGCTCCCTTGGTAGCGGTGTAGCCGGCGCCGCCCTGAGGGCTGGCCACCAACCCCGCGGTGGAGGAGATGTTGACGATGGAGCCCCCGCCGGCCCGGCGCAGTGCGGGGATGGCCTCTCTGGTGCCCAGGAACACCCCTTTGGCGTTCACGGCCATGATGCGGTCCCAGTCCTCTTCGGTGGTGTCCTCGATTCTCTTGCGGATGAGAATCCCGGCGTTGTTCACCAGGACGTTCAGCTTGCCGTAGCGGTCGATGGCGGTTTCGATAGCCGCCCGCCAGTCGGCCGCCCGGGTCACGTCCAGGTGAACGTAGGTGGCTTCGTTGCCCGCCTCCAGAATCTCCGCCTCCACCTTCCTACCTTCGTCGTCCAGAACGTCCCCAAAGACCACCTTGGCGCCCTCGCGGGCCATCATTTTGGCCTCGACAGCCCCCTGCCCCCTGGCCCCTCCACTGATCAACGCTACCTTCCCTTCCAATCTGCCCATTCTCACCTCCGTCTCCGTGGGCTCCCCCGACGCGGCTATGCCGCGCTGTTTCCAGCCTCGTCGCCATCTTTCACCGGCGAGGTCCTATATATAGAGGCGCATGATGTCGAGTACCACGACGCCGGCCAGCCTGGCTAGCCCGATGCCGCGGTCCCCCCCGCCTGTTGGCCGCCGAACCGGCGGCGATGCACCCGGAGGGTTCAATCGTCCATGACCACCGGGATGCCGGCCCGTTCCGCCTTGGCGGCCGCTTCGGTATCGATGACTCCGTCCTGCATCCAGATGTACTTGACGCCTACCTCGATAGCCTCGTCCACCACCGGGCGTACCAGTTCGGACCGCCGGAAAACGTCCACCATGTCGATGGGCACCGGGACCGATTTCAGGTCCGGGTAGCTCTTTTCACCCAAGGCCTCAGCGATCATGGGGTTGACGGGGATGATGCGGTACCCCTGCTCCTGCATGTACTTGGACACCCGGTAGCTGGTCCGCTCCGGGTTGCCGGAAAGGCCCACGACGGCGATGGTATTGCTGTTGCGCAGCTGCTCCTCGACCAGATCCATAGCAACCTCCCGTTCTATTGGTTCTTAGCGGCTTTCGCGGGCCGCCAGCCGGTTGGGTCCCGGCTAGCTCCGAACGGTGATGCCACCGAAAATCAAGGTACCGGTGATGGTGAGCGCCCCGGTGGCCTCATCCGGCGCGGGCTGCCGGCGTTCAATCTCCAGCTGTCCAGCCACTGGAGCCGTCTCATCGTTGACCCTCCAGCCACGAGGTACCCTAATTTCAAGCCCACCAAACAGCACGGTCACCTCGAGGGTCGCGTTATCCCCGGCGAGACTGGCCCCGCTGAGGTCCAACTCGACCCCACCGAAGATTGCGGTTGCCTGAAGGCGCGCGAACTCCTGGGAGGTAACGCGCTTTTTGGCGCCCGAGAAGATGGCCTTCACCGCGTCATCCCCGGAGCCGCGGGTCCCACTACGCAGGTCCCCGGAGATGAGATTCGAGAAGCCCCGTCCGGCTGATCGCCTTCGCCACCCGCGGCGTCCGCCGGTGAGCCCGCGGAGCAACAGCGTCCCGCCCAACACTATTACGATGACGGGCCAGAGCTGGCCGATGCTCAGGGAGCCGACCTCAAGCTCGGCGAGCAAGAACACCATTCCGAGGGTCAAGACGATCAGGGGCGATAGCTTGAATCGGAAGCCACGAGAGCCCAGCCGCCACAGTCCCGCCGCGATGAGGAGCGCCGGCCAGTAGGTTCCGAAAACTGACGTGTCTTCACCCAGGGCGTCGGTGGTGTCCAGCAGGAGCATAACGCCGACGCCAAGCACCAACAGGCCGACAAAGGTTCTCGTGGATAGCCACGGGTAATTCATCTCTGGCGCCCCTTTGCACCTGCCCTTTCCCGGCGGCATGGATTGTGGCGCGTGAAGGGATCCATCTTGCCCTCTACCAGTCCCTGCTCCTGATGTATTTGAAGGCGGCGGTGGCGGCGGTGGCGCCGTCTCCGGCCGAAGACGCGAGCTTGGCTGCCGAGTTCTGACGGATGTCGCCAGCCGCGTAGAGCCCTGGCACCTCCGTCTCCATGGAAATGTTGACGGGAATGTGGCCGGCCCCGTCCACCCGCACCAGATTCCTTACCAGCTCGGAGTTGGGCTCCAACCCCACGTAGACGAAAAGGCCCGACACCTCCACCGCGTTCTCCAAGTTGGTTACCACGTTGCGGACCCGGACCCCGGAAACCACGTCCTCTCCGAGCACTTCCTCTATTCGGGTATTCCAGACCACCTCAATCTTGCGGTTGGCGTGTACCCGGTCCTGCAAAACCTTCTGCGCCCGGAGTTGGTCCCGCCGGTGGAAAAGCAGTACCCGGTCGGCGTACTCGGTGAGGGTCAAAGCCTCGTCCGCCGCAGCGTCGCCGCCGCCGGCGACGCCGACGACCTGGCTCATGTGGAGGGGGCCATCGCAAGTAGCGCAGTGGGACACACCGCGGCCGTAGAACTCGTCCTCGCCCGGAATTCCCAGCTTGCGCGCGGTGGAGCCTGCGGCGACGATGACCGCCTTGCCCCGGTAGTCGCCCGAATCGGTGGACACGACTTTATATTGGCCGTCCATCGATACCCCGGCAGCCTCGCTCATGATGAACTCAGCCCCGGCGTCCATCGCCTGCTCTTGCACCGTGGGACCCAACTCCGAGCCGGAAATCCCCTGGGGGAATCCGGGGAAGTTTTCGATTTTCTCGATGTTGATGATCTGCGCGCCGCCCATCATCTGCTCTATCAACCCTGTCGACAGGCCGTACCGGGCGCCGAACATCGCCGCAGTCAGGCCAGCCAGGCCGCCACCGATCACCAGAACGTCGTAGTCTTTAGCCAAGATGGGGACCTCCTTAGAAGCTTGCGATTCTTGCCTATTCTACAGCGTAACTATATCGGCGACCAGTTTTGAGTGTCAACATGGATTTGGGCGTTGCGCCTCCAGTGGCAGGGGCCTAGAATAGTATCTACCAGCCTCGTGTTTGCCGCCCGAGCGCGGAAGACCCCCAGGATGGTTGGGGCCGTTAGCCCGATTCTTGGTGCTGGAAGGTTAGCCGATGCGCCCAAGAGAAGCTGCTTCGTCGGGGGCGTACAAGGTCCACACCGACCGCAACGTCATGGTGCCCATGCGTGATGGGGTGGACCTGGCGGTGGACATCCACCGGCCCGCGCTGGACGGCCAGCCCCAGGACAGCTCTTTCCCCGTGTTGCTTCACCGCACCCCCTATAACAAGTCGGCGGAGGCCAGAGTCTTGGAGGCCGGCTTCTTCACCGTCAGGGGATACGTAACCGTTGTCCAAGACTGCCGGGGAAGGTACGAGTCCGGAGGGGGGTTCACCAAGTATGTGGACGAGGGTAGCGACGGATTCGACACGCTGGACTGGCTGGCCCGGCAGCCCTGGTGCAGCGGCAAGATAGGCACTTACGGCCTTTCCTACGGCGCCCATACCCAGGCGGCGCTGGCCTGCCTGAATCCGCCCAACTTGTCGTGCATGTGGCTGGAATCGGGCGGCTTCTCGAACGCGTTCCTCAGCGGTTGCCGCAACGGCGGCGCCTTTGAGCTGAGGCAGCTCACCTGGGCGTTTCGCGAGGCCATGGAGAGCCGGGATGTCCACGCCCACCCGCTGGTAGCCAAGGCCGCCATGGAAAACCAGGACATCCAAGTTTGGTTCCAGCGGTTGCCCTGGAAGAAGGGCCATTCCCCCTTGCGCTGGACGCCGGACTACGAGAACTACCTGCTGGAGATCTGGAGCCGGGAGACCTTCGACGACTTCTGGCGGCAGATCGGCCTCTGCGCCGAGGCCAACTACGCCCAGTTTGCCGGCGTGCCCCAGGTGCACATGGGAAGCTGGTACGATCCCTACGCCCGCAGCACCACCGACAATTACGAGGCCCTTTCGCACAGCAAGCAAGGCCCGGTGAGCCTGATCATGGGACCCTGGACCCATGGCGCCCGTTCCGTGACCC
>CAJWBT010000103.1 GCA_913020235.1 uncultured Chloroflexota bacterium | reverse complement strand
GGTACGACCGTAGGAGCCTCTACTTCCTGGCAGCCCTGCATCTGGTCGCTGCCGTGATCTGGGGCGCGTAATTGTCGATTCTACCTAGTACTTAGTCAACTTGGTTTTGAAAGGATGTCATTCCGAGGAGCAGAGCGACGAGGAATCTTATCGTTACGCTGAGATTCTTCGCTTCGCTCAAAATGACAATTGCAGATTTAGGTTGACTGAGTACTAGATAGTTTGGCCATCCATGAGATGGCGCCCTACGTCTCGCCCCGGCGGCCGCAATCGGCCGATCGAGAGCCGCACAGGAGGAGATTGGAAATAATGGCCGAACGGCGGCCCCCGGAAGCGTAGCGGACGCTGGCGCCGTGTGCCATAATAGGCCTGACCCTGGACCAGGTACGTTGTAGGTATAGTGAGCCGGCAGAATGATCGACGGACGCCCCATCCTGGAAGTACGGGACGTGGTTAAGGACTTCGATGGCCTCCGGGCGGTCAGCGGCTGCTCCTTTCAGGTCAAAGAGGGGACGATAACGGGGCTGATCGGCCCCAACGGCGCCGGGAAGACCACCCTCTTTAACCTGATAACCGGTTTTCTGGGCTGCAGCGGCGGCCAAATCCTCTTCAACGGTGACCGTATCGACGGGCTTCCGCCCCATCAGGTTTTCCGTAGGGGAATAGTCCGGACCTTCCAGATACCCCGGGAACTCAAGCGGATGACGGTCTTGGAAAACCTGATGGTGGTGCCGGCAGGCCAGGCCGGGGAGCAGGTCTGGAACTCCTGGTTCCTGCCCTGGCGGGTGAAGCGCCAGGAGCGCGAGTTCGAGGCCCGGGCCGTGGAGGTCCTGGACTTCGTAAATCTGGTGCATCTCAAAGACGAGTACGCGGGCAACCTGTCGACGGGCCAGAAGAAGCTGCTGGAGCTGGCCAGGACGCTGATGGCCGAGCCCAAGATGGTGTTGCTGGACGAGCCGGGGGCGGGGGTGAACCCGACCTTGATGAAGGATTTGGCCGAGAACATACGGCGGTCCTGTGTGGAGCGGGGGCTCAGCTTCTTGCTTATCGAGCACGACATGAACCTGGTCATGCGTCTATGCAACCCGGTGATCGTCATGGCCGAGGGCCGAAGGATCGCCGAAGGGACGCCTGAGGATGTGCAGCGGGACCCGCAGGTGCTGCAGGCCTACCTGGGCGGGTGGAACCCTTGAGTCTCCTGGAGGTCTCGGAGGTGGTCGCCGGGTACGGGGAATCCGAGATTCTGCATGGAGTTTCAATAGGTGTCGAGCCGGGAGAGATAGTCACCATCATCGGTCCCAACGGGTCGGGCAAGTCAACCCTGCTCAAGACCGTGTTGGGCCTGGTTCACCCCAAGAGGGGCCGGGTGAGTTTCCGCGGCCGGGACGTTACCGGTATGGCCCCGGAAGCCATCGTGCGCCGGGGGCTGTGCTACGTCCCCCAGTCCAACAACGTCTTTCCTTCCCTCACCATCCAGGAGAACCTGGAGATGGGCGCCTTCGTCCGCACCGACGACTACCGGGGGCGGCTGCAAGAGGTGTACGATCTCTTCCCCGATCTGGCGTGGAGACGCAAGGCCCGGGGCGGCACCCTCTCCGGAGGGCAACGGCAGATGCTGGCGGTAGCCCGGGCCCTCATGCTGGACCCGGTGTTGCTGATGTTGGACGAGCCGTCGGCCGGCCTGGCGCCCAACCTGGTGGGCCAGATGTTCCAGAGGATAATCGAGATCAACGCCACCGGCGTGGCCCTGTTGTTGGTCGAGCAGAATGCCCGGGAAGCCCTCAAACACTCTCACAAAGGGTACGCCATGGCCGCCGGGCGGAAGGTGTTGGAGGACCGGGGCGAGTGCTTGCTCGATAACCCGGAGATTGCCCGGCTCTACCTCGGAGGCTGACCCAGTGAGTGAGAGGCCGACGGAGTGACCAGGGAAACTAGCCGCCTGCCCCGGCGTTGGGGCGCCGGTCATGGAGTGCTTGCGGCATTCCTGGTGGTTCTCGTTCTCGGCTTCTCCTCCGTTATCAAGCTGGAACTCGTGGTGAACGGTCTGTTCCTGGGGTTGATCATCGCCCTGGGCGCCATCGGCCTCACTCTGGTGTACGGCATCCTCAAGTTCGCCCACATCGCCCACGGCGACTTCATGACGTTGGGCGCCTACACCGGCTTCTTCCTGCTGGGCAACCTTTTCCCGCGCCTGGGGCTGGAGGCAGAGGGTTTCGGGCCCTTCACCTTCGGCTATCCTTTGCTCCTGGCCATTCCCTTGGTTGGGGCTGCCATGGCCGGCCTGGCGATCGCCCTGGACGTAGGGGTTTATCGACGGCTGAGGGCCCGTCGGGTCAGCCCGGTGGTCCTGGCCATGTCCTCCCTGGGATTGGCTATCGCTCTGCGAGGCCTGGTCCAGATCATCTGGGGTGGCGGCACCGAGCAGTACCCGCGTCTCTCCAAACCCTTTTACCAGCTCCCCATGGGGGTCCGCGTTCCGCCGGACCACATCTTCATAGGCGTGTTGGTCCTGGTCCTGGTCTTCGCCCTATACCTGTATCTGACCCGCACCAAGATGGGGAAGGCGATGCGGGCCACCTCGGACAATATGGAGCTGGCCAGGGTCAGCGGCATCAGCACGGAACGGGTGATCTGGTGGACTTGGGTCGTCGGGGCGGTTCTGGCCGCCACGGCGGGAGTGCTGCTGGCGGTGTTCCAGGCGCAGCTGTTCCCCATCATGGGCTGGCGCTTCCTGCTCTCTCTCTTCGCGGCGGTGATCCTCGGCGGGATCGGCAACCCCTTCGGCGCCCTGGTCGGGGCCCTGATGATCGGCGTAACCGCCGAGGTCTCCACCGAGTGGATCAACCCCACCTACAAGCCCGCCATCGCCTTTCTGATCATGATCTTCATGCTCCTGGTGCGCCCCCAGGGAATCTTTGGGGAGAAGGCCTGATGGACATCGCCGGGGTTGCGAGCTACACCAGCGGGTTTGCGATCCTGGCGGGGATATACGCGGTCTTCGCCCTGGGGCTCAACGTCCATTGGGGCTACACCGGGCTGTTCAACATCGGCATCGCCGGGTTCTTCGCCCTGGGAGCCTACACCACGGCCCTGCTGACGACGGCGTCGCCCGACCCCGCGCTGTTCGAGGACTTCAAGTTTGGAGGAAACCTCGTGGAGAACCTGGGGCCGGCGAACCTGGGCGTCGACCTGTGGTTTCTGGTGGCAATGCTGGCGGCGGGAGCCGTTTGCGGTGCGGTGGCCCTGGTCATCGGGTTCATCACCCTGAGACTCAGAGACGACTACCTGGCCATCGCCACCCTGGGTATCGCCGAAGGGGTGCGCCTGGTCTTCCTGAACGAGAAGTGGCTGGCCAACGGCTCCAAGGGCCTCTACCGGATCCCCAAGTTTATGGGGGACGTGGTCTCGCCCAAGAACTACGACTACCTGTACCTGGTGGTCGTTCTGGTCGTCCTGGCCATCCTGTATGTCACCGTCGAGCGGGTGCTCCGGTCGCCCTGGGGAAGGGCGCTGAAGGCCATTCGCGAGGACGAGACATCCGCCGCCGCCTGCGGGAAAAATGTGTTCGCCTTCAAGCTCCAGTCCTTCGTCATGGGGGCGGTAATCATGGGCTTTGGCGGTGCCCTCTACGCCCACAACATCCGGTTCGTCGACCCTCGCACCTTTGATCCCCTCCTGGCCACGTTCGTAATATGGGCCATGCTGATGGTAGGCGGCAGCGGCAACAACCTGGGCGCGATATTGGGGGCCTTTGTCGTGTGGGGTATCTGGACTGGGACCCAGTTTCTCCCCGGTTTCCTTTCGGACCCCAACTTCCGCTTCTTCATGGTTGGGTTCCTGATTGTGGCGGCGATCTTGCTGCGTCCGGAGGGTATCCTGGGCGAGCGGCGAACGATCTCCCGGCCCGTTTCGGCAGGGGCGGAGGCCACGCCCTCAGAGCCCTAGCTCAGGCAGGCGTGGCCTCTGCCGTTTGTGGCACCATTGCCCAGACGATTTCCGGTCCGCCAGCCGAGTTGCCGCTGCCGCTTCAGCACGAGAGCGGTCAATGTCGTTCCTCGGAAGATGCTTTTCTGGGGCGCCCCTCCCCAAGGAACGAGGGTAGGCCGTGTGCTGCGCCGCCGAAGGCGGCGCAGCACACGGCATTCTTCCTCCCTCTTTCACAAGAGCGCTGGCGGAATGTGCCGGGCGAATCCCCTGGTTCGTGGTGCCCCGATCGCATCGTCGCCACGCTCTTGCACCGAGCATAGGCGGCCGTGCTTGGCCATGACCCCCTGCCGGAATGGAAAACCCCCCCTGGCCCCCCTCTATCAAAGGGGGGTTGGGGGGATTCTCATTCACCTTGGTTGCCCCAACTCGGCGGGTCAACCCAGATTGGCAGACGGGCCGGAGTCCCGCTACGGGAGTTCGAACCTGCCGGTGGAGACGATCTCTCCGCCCTCGATCTTCCAGATCTCGATGGTGGATATGACGTCGCCGTTTTCGTCGAAGTCCTGGGAGCCCCCGGCCCCCTCGTAGTTGATGTCCTTGCCGGCCTGGATCAGCTCCAGAGCGCGTTTGATGCTGTCGACGCCGGGACCCACCGTTTCACCGGGGGGGTTGGCGACGCTGCGGAGTGCGTCCCGGATCTTGGCGCTGTCGGTGGTTGTGCCGGCCTTTTCAGCGGCCAGGGCGACGAGCACCACGGCGTCATAGGTCTCGGCCATGAAGGGAAGCGGCGGCACGCCGGCGAAAGAGGCGGTATAGGCGTCGTTAAAGGCGGTGCGGGCACCGGTCAATGACGAACCCGGGGCCGTCCCATAGGTCCCCTCCAGGTTGTCCGCTCCGATGGCCGCGTTGAGGTCGTCCGACTTGGTCCCGTCCACGAAGAGGAAGGTGGAGATGTAGTCGCCTTCCAGGGCCTCGCGGAGGTATACCTCGGCGCTTTCGGGGTAGCTGATGGCCACCAGGACATCCGGGTTGCCGCCAGTTGCCTTGCTAAGCTCCGAGGCGTAGCTGGGCTGGGTGCCTTCGTGGGCCACCAGCTCCTGGATGGTGCCGCCCTCGGCTTCGAAGGTCTCTTTGAACTGCTGCGCCAGGCCCTCGCCATAGGCGTTATTGATGTAGAGGGCCGAGGCGGAGGTGAAGCCCCGTTCCTTGGCCAGGCGGGCCAGGATGACACCCTGGGCGGCGTCGGAGACAGTGGTCCGGAACATGAAATCGTTGTCGTCCAATACGGTTATGGCGGGCGAAGTGGAGGCCGCGGAAAGCTGCAGGATGCCGCTAGGCCCGGTTACCGATTGGACCACGGGTATGGTGACGCCGCTGGCCAACGCGCCGACTATCGCGACGACGCCCTCGATGTCGACCAGGGCCCGGGCGGCGTCCACGCCGACCTGCGGGTTGGTCTGGGTGTCGCGGGCCGAGATGGTCACCACGGTGCCGAGAATACCATCGGCCAGGTTGACGTGATCGGCGGCCAGGGCCCCGGAGTTCCGGTGGGCCGTGCCGAAGTCGGAGAGGTCGCCGGTAAAGCTGTTCAGCTGCCCAATCTTGAGGGGTGGAGGCGGCAGCGGTGTGGCCGTGGGGGCGGGCGTGGCCGTGGGGGCGGGCGTCGCCGTTGCACTGGCTCCGCAGGCCACCGCCAAGAGGGCGAGGCTCATCGCTATCACCAGCAGGGCAACGATGGGTTTCTTGAGCGTCAGCATGACGACCTCCTTGACATAATCTTGCAGTTGATACGTGAAATCCCGTTGAATCGGATGTTATTATAGTAGACTTTCGCAATGGACGCAATCGGCTTCAACGGGACGCCGGGAACGAATCCGCCACGGCATTATCACGGCGCCGCCCGCTTGAAGGGAGTTCTTTCGGAAGGGTCTGCCGCCGCGCCCCGGTTGACTTTGGCCTGCTGCGGCGCTACTTTGAGAGTGAAACGCGGGGAAAGTGAAACTCGGGGAGATTGAAGCTTGGGAGCAACGGCGCCGGGGCAAGAGCAGACTAGGCAAGGAAAGAGGTACGACATGGCCAGTCCGAACAGAGTTGTTCACTACTTGAACCAGTTTTTCGGCGGCATCGGTGGTGAGGACCAGGCCTATGCCCCGGTCCAGGAGAAAGAGGGGCCCGTCGGTCCGGGCAGGGCGCTTCAGGCTGCCCTGGGTGACCAGGCTGCCGTCGTGAGCACCATTGTGGCCGGTGACAACTACTTCACCGAGGATGTTGATGACGCAAAGGCCGCGGTGGTTGAAATCCTGGGAAGGGTCAAGCCGGATATGGTTATCGCCGGTCCCGCCTTCGACGCGGGGCGCTACGGCCTGGCCTGCGCGGAGGTGTGCCGGCTGGCCCAGGCAATGGGTATCCCCGCCGTCACGGGAATGTTTCCCGACAACGCGGGGATGCTGACCTATCGTCGAGAAATCCTGGCCGTGTCCACCGGGATCGACCTCTCGGAGATGGCCCCGGTACTGGGGAAGATGGCCGGCCTGGCGACTAAACTGGTCCGAGGGGAGGAGCTGGGCCCAGCCTCGGAGGAAGGCTACGTTCCCCGGGGCATCCGCCGGGAGGTGATGCACGAACGCCCGGGCTACGAGCGGGCCGTGGATATGCTGCAAGCGCGGCTTTCGGGGAAGCCGTATGTCTCCGAAATGCTCCTCACCGGGTACGACGTGGTCCCGCCGGCGGCGCCGCTCAAGGATTTGAAGGGATCGACCATAGCCCTGGTATCCACCGGCGGCTTGGTGCCCCGGGGGAACTTGGACCGCCTGGTGGGCAGCAGGGCGGAGCAGTTCTACCGCTACGGCCTGGAAGGGGTGAGTTCCCTGAGCGTCGAGGAGTGGGAGTCGGTGCACGGCGGCTTCGGCACCCTCATTCTCAACACCAAGAACCCCAACTATGCGATGCCCCTGAGCACCGTGAGGTATCTGGAGGACACCGGCGCCATCAACGCGGTGTACCCCTGGTTTTTCTCCACTACCGGCAACGGGGCTGCCGTAAGCGCCGGCAAGCGCATGGGAGCCGAAATCGCGGCGGAACTCAACGAAAACCACGTTGACGGCGTTCTGCTGGTGGCCACTTGAGGGAGCTGCAACCGTTGCGGAGCAACGATCAGCAAAGAGATCGAGCGGGCGGGAATTCCCGTGGGCATTATGACCGCCATGCCGGCGATTCCCCTGGCAGTGGGGGCGAACCGGGTGGTCCGGGGAGTCCGGGTACCCCACGTCTGTGGCGACCCCGCCCTGTCGGCGGAGAAGGACTGGGACTTGGGGGTCCGCATAGTGGAGACGGCCCTGAATTCTCTGGCCACATCCGTGTCCGGTCCGACCCTGTTCGAACCGTCCGAGGTTGCGTCGCAGGAGGCCGCCGTATGAAGCTGGAAGTAGGCAACTTTCCGGTCAAAGATATCGTGTTCGGTGCGACAACTCGCTGGGCCGAAGGTGTCCTGGAAATCAACAAGGACGAGCTGCTGGCCATCGCCACGGAGGACCCTTCCGTGGCCTGGGCCGACGTCCAGGTGGCCCGGCCAGGAGATAAGACCCGCATCATGCAGATGCGAGACACCATCGAACCCAAGGTCAAGGTCCGAGGACCCGGTACGGTCTACCCCGGCATCTCCGGCCGGCCGGTGGAGACGGTGGGACAGGGCCGGACCCACCGCCTGGGCGGCATGACCATCATCCCCTGCTCGGAGATGCCCAGGCT
>CAJWBT010000102.1 GCA_913020235.1 uncultured Chloroflexota bacterium | reverse complement strand
ATGGGAGCCTGGACCCACCGCCCCAGACCCCTCGCTTCACTCGGGGTGACATTTTCCAGGGTACTTTTGAGGCAAGGCCCTAAGCTTGGATCAGGCGTTCACCAGCTCCCTGTCCGAAGTGGTCTCCTCCATCTTCCCGGTGACCAGGAAGATAACCCGTTCCGCGATGTTGGTCGCCCGGTCGGCGATGCGTTCCAGGTCATGAGCTACCCAGAGTAGATAGGTGGCCCTGGTGATGGTCTCCGGATCTTCCTGCATGATAACTAGCAAATCCTGGTGAACCCGATCGTAGAGAGCGTCAACATTGTCATCGGCCTGGCATACCTGGCTCGCCTTTATCACGTCCCGGTTGACCAGGGCGTCCATGCTGTTTCGCAACATCTCGGTGGCTTCTTCCGCCATGCGCGGGATGTCGATCAGAGGCTTCACCGGCGGTGCGTCGCCCATCAACAGACTGATCTTGGCAATGCCCTCCGCGTAGTCTCCTATCCGTTCCAGCTCCACCACAATGTGAAGCAGAGAGATTATGGTCCTCAAGTCCCGGGCCATGGGCTGCTGGGTGGCGATAAGGTCGATACACCGGTCTTCGACCTCGAACCGCTTCTGGTCGATGTAGTCGTCCTGCTCTACCACCTGGGTCGAAGCCTCCAGGTCCCTCCGCTTCAAAGCATCCACCGCCTGGTGAATGGCCTTTTCGACTATCCCGGAAAGGACAACCACGTCATGTTGGAGCGAGCTAAGCTGGTGGTCCAAATCTACCCTGGCCATAATCTCCCCTTCCTACCGATGAGCATTCTCAGCTGCCTCGGGCGTGCCCCGGCACGCTTTCCCCCTGATGCTCTGCCCGGCCGGCTCGGCGCTTCGCATGTAGCCACAGGCTTGCGCCGCCATGAGATGAAACTGGATTCTAAACGGGGCGGGCCTCAAATTCCCCCGAGTTCGGGCTTATCGCAGCCATGTTTGGACTCGACCCAATATATAGAGTGACCTGCGGAAGCGCCTCTCCGGTTCCCGTGGAGTTGGGCCGGCCGGCCGGTGGTTGGCCTATATCTATTATCGGCTTTCTTGCCCGGATACAAACCCTTGCCACCGCGATACCCATCATCTCTCAACCTGTGGTGCGCCCACGCAGCTTCGGGGAATGACAATTACCTGAGTCGCTTGGTTGCCCCCACTCCAGCGGCACGCGACTCCCTGCCATCGGATGCAACCTCGCGACTCCACATTTATCACACCGGCGGCCCCGATGTACAGGCGAAACGCCGCGCAATGCCTGATGGCGGCCAAGAATTTGCATATCCTGGTAAGGATGCACAAAAGTGCATATGAGCAAAGGCCGGGTTGTGGCTTGATATGGGGTCCGATCGGTCCTCCCGAAATTGGTGCCCATTTGGTCTGGGCGGGGCTTTGCCTATAGACCGTCATTCGCACGAAAATGTCATGCTGAGCCAGCGGCAACGGCGAAGCATCTGGGGCGGGGCGTCTCCTCCGCCTCCCAGATCCCTCGTCCTTCCCGCGAAGGACTCGAGATGACAGGGAGGTGTCCATTTCGTGGGCCGTGGTGCTTCCGGCAACCAGCATGAGAGATTCCGAGGAGCTAAGCGACACCGTCATTCCGAGGGGGGAAGCGACACCGTCATTCCGAGGAGGGAAGCGACACCGTCATTCCGAGGAGCTAAGCGACGAGGAATCTCAGCGTAACAACGAGGTTCTTCGCTTCGCTCGGAATGACAACTATCAGTTTCAGGTTGACCTAGTACTGGTGCGTTCCACGGGAGGTTCGATCTCTTTCAGAGGAGATTGACAGGCCGGGCGGTCGGGTATAGGGTCGGACACGGGCTCGGCACCCGCGGCTAGAAGTTCCTGGGTTGGGCCCCGGACTGACGAAAATGGAGAAACCGGAGGGAACACCCGTATGAAAGCCCGGCGGCTTGAAAGCAACCCAATTATCAATCTGGATTCTGGCAGAGACCTTGGCGGCAACATCAACGGTCCCTCGCTGATCCTGGCTCCTTCTTGGTTGGAGAACCCGCTCGGCAATTATTACCTCTACTTCGCCCATCACAAGGGATCGTACATCCGGCTGGCTTATGCCGACGATCTGGGGGGACCGTGGCGGGTTTATGAGCCGGGGACATTGCGCCTAGAAGACTCTTTCTGCTACAACCATGTCGCCTCGCCCGACGTTCACGTGGACAATGAAAAACGCGAAATACGCATGTACTACCATGGGTGGGTAGCAGACGGCTGCCAACGATCAAAGGTAGCTGTGTCCAAGGACGGGATCGCATTTTCCGCGCTCCCGGAGGTTCTCGGGGAGCCGTATTTCAGGGTCTTTCAGTGGGGCGGATACCATTACGCTCTGGGAATGCCCGGCGTGTTCTACCGGTCAAAGGACGGACTCACTGGGTTTGAGGAGGGACCGACCCTCTTCTCCAAGGACATGCGGCACGCGGCGTTCATGCTGGAGGGCAACACCCTCGAAGTCTTCTATTCCAACGCGTTCGATTGCCCCGAACAGATTCTCCTGGCGACCATCGATCTGACTCCGGACTGGGCTGAGTGGAAGGAATCCTCCCCGGTGACGGTACTGGAGCCGGAGATGGAGTACGAGGGGGCCGAGATGCCGCTGGAGCCGTCGGCCCGGGGACTGGTGATGGGGAAGGTGCGCCAGGTTCGGGACCCGGGGATATTCCGTGAAGGGGATGACGCGTACTTGCTGTACTCGGTGGCTGGGGAGTACGGGATCGCCATGGCGAAGCTGTTGCCGGACTAGGTTGGGCGCCCGGCGCTCCAGCTTCCCTGACCTCAGGCCTCTGCCGCCTTCAGCACCATTTGCTCGTCCAACTCCACTCCCAGGCCGGGGCCGGAGGGCACCTCCAGGTAGCCGGCTTTGACTTCCAGAGGCGTTTTGAGGATCGGCCATCGGTCGCGGATGGAGACGGGCTCGATGTTGTACTCCTGGGCGTATGGTATTTGGGGATAGGCGGCGCAGACGTGTAGGTGAGCCACCGCGCTGACGGTTGGCTGGGTGTTGTGGATCGTAATGGGCTTGCCAAAGGCTGAGGCCAACGCCGCGATCCTCTGGAACTCGGTAAACCCAGGGACCTTGACGATGTCGGGCTGGATGATGTCCACTCGTCCCTGGAGGATCAGGTCCCGGTATTGCCAGTGAGTGAATATCATCTCCCCCGACGCGATGGGAATGTCCAGTGCATCGGCGACGGCGGCCAGCCCTTCCAGGTCGTAAAAGGGCCGCGGCTCCTCGAAGTGGAACACTCCCAATTGCTCCAGGGCCCGGCCGATGCTTATGCCGTGGTGGGTGGAAAAAGCGCCGTTCACGTCCACCAGGATCTCGATCTGGTCGCCAACGGCGGCCCGCACCTCCCGTACCGTGTCTATGGTGTGGTCGGCGGGGTCGTCGATGGACCCTGGGACCGCGCTGTGGAGCTTGTAGGCGGTGTAGCCGGCGTCGACAAAGGAGGCTGCCCGGCGGGCCTCTTCAACCGGCGCCATGTCCCGGCGCATGGAGCTGGCGTACATTCTTACACTATCCCGCACTTTGCCGCCGAGCAGCTGATAGATGGGAACGCCCAGGGCCTTGCCCTTGAGGTCCCATAGGGCGATGTCCAGACCTGCGATGGCGCAGAAGATGGCGCCCCCCATCTCCACCGCGGACCCGGCCCGGACCATATCCCTCCAGCGCAACTCGGTGTCCAGGGGGTCTTTGCCCTGTAGCACCGGCTTGAAGAGGCGGTCCACCTGCATTTTGATGAGATCGGGCTGGCGCCGGAAGCACTCCCCGATTCCCACCAGGCCCTCGTCGGTGTGGACCCGGACAAGCGGGAACTGCCGGTCCAAAACCAAGCACTCCACTTCGGTGATCTTCATCTCTTCCTTCTTCTCAGCGCGGGGCGGAGCCTGGGCTGGAAAGCACCTGGCCTCGGCCGGCTAGGCAGAGTCCCGCCACGGCGCCGGTACCTGGCGGTAGGTTCCTGGCATCTGCTCGGCTATCAGCAGCCGGAGGGGCTCGTCCCCAGGGTTGGCCAAACTATGGCGGGCTCCCGACGGAACGAAGACCAGGTCTCCGGCCGCCATCTCCAGGGTCGTGTCCTCGACCGTCTGCCGGCCGGTCCCGTTCAGGCAGTAGCGTACCGACTCGCCGTGGCTGTGACCGGCGTGGTCCTGGTAGTGGGGCGGTACCACCCGAAGGGAGACCTGGAGGGTAAAAATGTTGAACCCCAGCTCCGGCGCCACCAGAGGGACCGTCTGAGAGTCCACGTCCACTTCCCAAGGGACATCGCGCCGGTGAACGACGTAGCGTGTTTGTTGCCGCCGCCGGTTGAACTCATCGTCCAGGACCCCCAGCTGGTGCAGGAAATGCTGGCGGCGTGAGTACAGGGTGGCGGAGTCCATCGCGGCCGGGTCCTCCCCCGCGGCCGACGCCAGGAGGGTAGACAGGTTGCTGCCGCCACCGAGGTCCGAGACCTCGTATTGCCAGGGCGCGGGAACCGGGAGGTGAGTACCCGGCAACTGGTGGAAGGCGATGAACACCATCGGCTCCTGGCCGGTGTTCTCCGTCCCATGCCAGATGTTGGCCGGGATGAAGGCCAGGTCTCCCGCTTCCACCTCGTACTCTTCTTCGCCGATAATCTCCTTTCCTTTCCCGTGAAGGTAATACTTTACCGCGTCGCCGTGGGTGTGATATGCCCCCTCCACGCCGCCGCCCCCGATCTCCCGCTGGAAAACCCGAAAGGTGTGGATATTGAAACCCAACTCCGGAGAGATGACGCGGGCCAGGCGGTGCCCTTCCTGCTGAGTCGGGTGTACAGCCGAAGCGGACTCCCACCGGATGTCGCTTGCTTTGGCCAGCAGCCGGTTTTCCTGGCGTCTCCGGTCGAACTCCTCTTCGATGCGGCCAAATCCGTGCAAGATCGAGTCGCGTCTCCGGGCCAATTGGGCTGGGCTCAGGGCATTCAATTCATCTGGCATCGGCGCCCTCCTTGGTCCAAGGTTTGGGCCTGGTTCGAGAAGACTTCTTCCCGGTAGCGATTTCAATGCGGAACTGATGGATCAGAATTTACCCCCTGTGCAACCGGGAACATAGGTTACACATAGACCGGGGACATAGGTAACACTAGAGTAAGTGTGTGCAAGGTGCTGTTCTCGAAGGGGGCGAGCCGCTCCTTGAACCCCCTTCCTACAAGAGCGCCTCCTCTCACGAGAGCGGCGGCAGCACGACGCCCGTCCCCGGCGGCAGGTCCCATGCCTCATCCTGCAGGCCGCGGATGTAGTCGATCTGGCCGTGGTGGTTGTTCTTGTGCGTCACCAGGTGGCGCAACGCCGCGGCCACCGTGCGGTCCGGCTGCGAAGGGTCTGGCGCAACATCGAGCCCATCGGCGGTCAGCGTGGGGAGGAAATCCATGGTTTGCTGGTGGGCGGCCTTGGCGTAGTCTGTCAGGACAGCCAGGTCCGGAATCGGCAGGCTTCTCAGCCCCATCCGGTCGCCAGGGGCGGGCGCGTCCACGGGCTGGGCGAATTTCTTGTGCCAGCCCTCGGAGACCCAAAGCGTGGGCTGCTGGCCCCGCAGCCTGGAAATACGATTGTCCTCTCCGCGGGCCACATGCCACAGAATAAAGCCTATATTGTTAGCGTGGGGGCTAGGACGCCAGAGCACCTGGTCTTGGATCAGGCCCTCGCAGGTGGCGAGCAGGCGCAGCTGCACCTGCCTCAAGCTTTGGGTGATGAAGGTCACGGTTTCCATGTTGGCCTCCGCGGGATATTTCCCGGCCCCCGGGGATGCTCGCCGAACACCCTCGAGGGAGGGCGCCGTTGGGTCGACCGGCGCGTCTGGCGCCATTGTACCCCCAATACGGCCCCGAAAGGTATTCCCGGTGGGTAAGCCCGTCCTCCCCGCCTGTTCCCGATGCTGGATTCCGAGTGTGGGATCATCGTTGAGAGACCGAGGCCCCGCCGGTCCGCCCCGCGGTCAACCGGGCCGCCCATATACATCCGACGGCCAGCAACCCTAGCAAAATGGCCAGGGGAAACGCCACAGTGTAGTCGCCTCGCGCGTCAAACAGGATTCCCCCAATCACCGGGCCGGCCATGATCCCTATGCCCCGTCCCAGGTGTATCAGGCCCATCACCGAGCCTAGAGAGCCGACCGGGAACAGGTCGGCGGCTTTGGCGCCCACCATCAGCCCGCCGATACCGTCACTGAGCCCCATCAGCCCGGCGAAAAGGATTATCGGCCATAAGCTCTGCCCATCTCCCAGCACGTAGATGATTACCATGGCCAGGACGTGCATTCCCTGCCCCGCGGAGTAAACTGTTTCTCGGCCCGCATGGTCCGAAATGGCGCCGGTGAGGGGCCTGCCTACCAGACCCACCAGTCCGGCGCTGGCTATGGCGGTGGCGGCCGCGAACGGGCTGTACCCCGCCGCCAACAAGAAGGCGACCAAGTGAACCCGGATCAGCTGCCGTCCCAGTGTGGCCAGCAGGCGAGCCAACACCAAAAACCACAGCGGAGGCCCCAAGAGAACGGCTTGCCAGAGCGACGGGTTGGAAGCAAGAGGGGGGCCGGCAACACCGGATGAAGGCTCTGCTTCCCCGGCCGAAGCTCTCGAGGTATCGGAAGCGCCCTCTTGCCCGGGTTCAGCGGATGGGCGTGCCCCGGGAGGACGTCTCTGGAACAGGAAATTGGCCGGGGCCACCAACATGAAGAACAGGAACCCGAGAACCCAAAAGGTGTCTCGCCAGCCAATGGCGGAAATAAGTAGCTGGGACACCGGCAGGAACACTAGCGAGCCCAGCGGATTGCCCGCATCGGCCAACCCGAGAATGCGGCCTCGGGCCTTGGGAAACCATGGAGCCAGGTTGGCCGTGGTAGTAAATGAAGAGACCATGCTTTCGCCCAGGGTCGCCAGCACGCTGTAGAAGATGAGCAGGTGCCAGAGTTCGGACCCGAAGCTGCTGGACAGATAGCCTGCCAGTATGAGCACCCCACCGGCGGCGAAAAAGTAGCGAGGCCCCAGCCGGTCCAGGAGGGCCCCCAAAACCGGAGCGGAAAGACCGCCGACCAGGCCGGCCACGGAGAAGATGCTCGAGGTGGTGGTGGCGCTCCACTTGAAGCTGTCCCGCAGGGCCACGTAAACCACGGGCACGGTATTCTTGATCCCGCCTTCCACGAAAAGGTTGGAGAAGCTCAGTCCGAATATAGCCCAACCGTAGTGGCGTTTACCCGCGGTTGTGTCAACGCGACTTTCCAACAGATGAAACCGCCTCCCAACCGGTCATCGGTGTGTTTCTATAGGAAGCCTGTGCCGCGCCGGTACCGGCGTGCCGCTAGGAAAGCATATTACAGCCAATCAGCCCGGATGTGGAACGCCCGAGGTAAAACGCTGGGGCCGGAGCTATGCCTCGACGCGCCGAAGCATCTGGGGAAGACAAGTCCCACGGCAGGTACGAGTTCAGTGGGGCGGGCCCGCCGGTCAGGGTCCTTCCAGCGCTCGTATCACCTCCGCCGACGTGATCACATCGGCTTGGCGGGGAAAGATACGCTGGGTCAGGAAGTCGTGGACCTCCGGGTCCGGGTCGGAGCAGCAGTCCTCGACCACGAAGAGGCGGTAGTCCAGGTCGGCGGCGAATCGCAGGGTGGACAGAACCACGCCACTGGTGGCGTAGCCCATGATGATCAGCGTTTCAATGTCGTTGGCCCGCAGGACCA
>CAJWBT010000101.1 GCA_913020235.1 uncultured Chloroflexota bacterium | reverse complement strand
CCTGGCGTCCCTCCTCGACCTGCTTGCGGATGAAGCCGAAGGCCGCCTGGCGCCGGTCCGGCGGCAGCGAACGGGTCATGACCTGCTGGCGCCCAGCCGGAAGCTCGTCAAGGGTCGAGATGTCCAGGTCACCGTAAAGGGTCAGGGTCAGGGTACGGGGTATAGGCGTGGCCGACATGATCAGAGTATGGGGAGACCCGGTCCCCCTTTCCCGCAGGGCGGAGCGCTGCATCACGCCAAAGCGGTGCTGTTCGTCGGCGACGGCCAGCGCCAGCTTGGGAAGGGAAACGCCCGACTGGATCAGGGCGTGGGTGCCGATTACCAGGTCCAGGGTCCCGTCGGCGGCCATCTTGGTCAGCTCCCGTTTCCGGGCCGGGCGAGTGCTGCCGGTGAGCAGTCCCACCGACACCGTCCTGTCCATGGACTCCAGGTAAACCGAAACCGGGTTGTCCTCCTGGACCGGGCTGCCCATGCCGCTCAACAGGGCGCCCACCGTTTGAAAATGCTGCTCCGCCAGCACCTCAGTGGGCACCATGATCGCCCCCTGGTGGCCGGCGGAGGCCACCGCCAGCAGGGCGGCCAGGGCTACCACGGTCTTGCCGCTACCCACCTCGCCCTGGAGGAGCCGGTTCATCGGCGGCGTGCCCCGCTCCAGATCGGCGGTGATCTCCTTGATACATCGCTGTTGGGCGGTGGTGAGCCGGAAGGGCAGCGACGAGAAGAACCGGTCCAGTATCTCCTCTTGGGCTCCGATGGGTATCCCCTGGACGTCCTGCTGTTGGTGCTGCCGGCGGCGCAGCACCGCGAGCTGCAGGGCAAAAAGCTCGTCGAAGGCCAGGCGGCGGCGAGCCGCCTCCCAGGAACCCAGGTTGTTGGGGTAGTGGGCCTGCCGGATGGCGTCCCGCAGTGGCATGAACCCGGTCCGATCCAACAGGTCCTCCGGAAGCAGCTCGTCGATAACGCCCAACCATTGCTGCAACACCTGCCACGTGAGGCGGCGCAGGGTGCGTCCAGTCAGTCCCCCGGTCAGCGGGTAGACGGGCACCAGCCGGCCGGTATGTATCGGCGCCTGGGCGGCATCCAGCAACTCGTGCTCCGGGGACACGAACACAAGCTGCCCCTTGAAAACCTCCACCTTGCCGCTGATGGCGATCCGGGCGTTGGGCTTCAGGGTCCGGGCCAGGTAGCGCTGTCCGAACCAGATGACCTTGACGCTCCCTGTTTCGTCGCTCAAGACCGCTTCGGTATCCTTGCGCCGTCCTTGTTGTCCACCGATAACCTCCTGGGCATCCCAGATCGTGGCCATCAAGGTGCATTCCTGGCCCGGGGACAGCTCCGAGACCTTGGTGAACTTTGAGTAGTCCAGGTGGCGGCGGGGAAACAGATAGACCAGATCGCGGACCGTTTGAACGTCCAGCCGCTTCAGCCGGCCCGACATCTTGGTGTCAACGCCTCGCAAGCGGTCGACGGGAGCGTCGACAGACTGGCCTTCCGGCGGGGTAGGGGACCGGCTGCCGGGTCTTGCTGCCTTGGCCGGCTTCGGGGCGCGGCCGGGGGCCGGAGGCGCAACGCCGGGTGGCGCCGGCGGCAGCGGCTTTGGGCGGCCATCGACTGCCGTCTTGCCAAGGCCCTTGTTCAGCGCGGTGCGCCACCCGCCGGCCCAAAGGCGTCGCTCCTCCGGGGACATGCCGGCGTAGGGGGTTTTCGAAAGCTGCTGGACCAGCCCGGGCTCTCCCGCTTGGGAGGCCATTGCCTCGGCCCAATACTCGACGAACTTGTCCAGGCCGCCCACCACGGCGGTGTCGTCGAAGCCGTGGGACTCTTCCAGCCGCAGGATGCTACGAAAGGGGTCCAGCCAGGAAGAGGAGTTTGGCTTCTCAGCGGCCATCAGGGCTTCGGTATGTCACCGGCCCGGGTCAGGGCTACTCCCAAGGTCCCGGGGCCCACATAGGTCCCCAGGGCCGGCCCGAAACGGCTGATGACAATCTCGTCGTCGGGGAGCAGGTCAGCCAATCTCCCGCGCAACGTTTCGGCTTGCTCGTGCTCGGTGCTGTAGACCACCGCCAGTTGCCGGAGTGGGGCCAGCTCGCGGGCCAACTCCACCAGGCGGCGAATGCCGCGCTCCCGGTTGCGGGGCCGTTCCATGGGATGGACTTCGCCGCCTTGTATTGTCAAGATCGGCTTGACACCCAGGACGGAGCCCAGGAAGGCTTGGGCTTTGCCGATGCGTCCGCCTCGCTGGAGGTACTCCAGGGTGTCCAGGAGAAAGAAGCAGTGGGTCCGATGCAGATCCCGGCGCACCTGCTCGGCCAACTGCTGGTGTGAGTCACTGTCGGGGGCCAGCCGGGCGGCTGCCAACAACACCAGCCCCAGGGGAGCGGACGCGAACTGAGAGTCGACGATCTCGATGGACTTGCCCGCTTCGTCCCCCAATGAAGCTCTAGCCTGCTCCGCCGAATTCAGCGTGCCACTGAGCTTGCCGGAGAGGTGAATGGATATGATTTGATGGCCCTGGGCCAGCAGGTCTTGGTACACCGACTGGAAGTCGGCCGCCGACGGCTGGGCGGTGGTCGGCAGCCGTGGGTTCGACACCAGCCGGCGGTAAAACTGGTCGGGCAAAAGGTCCACGCCGTCCCGGTAAGTAACGTCGTCGGCTATGACGTAGCAGGGAACAACGGTGATGTTCCATTGCTGGGCCAGCTCTGGCGGCAGGTCGGCCGCGCTGTCGGCTACAATCCGTATTGCCATGGTCCCCCCGTTGGCTTACAGGCGAAATCCCGGTCTCGGTGCCTCTGCGTCTCCGTGCCTAAAACTTCTCATTCCACCGAGGCCAGGTAGTGGTAGTGGGGCTGGCCGCCGTGCACCAGGTCCACCTGAATCCCAGGGGTCTTCTCTTCCAGCTGGCGGCGCAACTCCTCGGCCGCTGCCGCCGAGGCATCCGCACCCTGATACAAGGTGATGATCTGGTCTTCGGAGTGGACCATCCGGTCCAGTGCGGCCTTGAGTGCCGTCTCGGCGGATTCGCCCGAGGTGGCCAGCTTCCCCTCCAGCAGGCCGATGTATTGGCCGGCCTCCACCACTTTCCCTTCGACGGTGGCAACCCGTACCGCCTGAGTCACCTCTATGGTGACCACGGTCTCCAGGGCACGGCCCATCAGCTCCAGGTTACGGTCCAGGGGCTCCTCAGGGTTGAACGCCAGGATCGCGGCTACGCCTTGCGGCAGAGTGCGGGAAGGGACCACGTGAAGACGCGGGTTGGCGGCGGCCGACTGTTCCGCCGTTGCCACCACGTTGGAGTTGTTGGGAAGGACTATGGTCTCTCCGGCTCCGGCAGCTCCGGCGGCGATCAGGATCTCCTGCACGCTGGGGTTCATGGTTTGGCCGCCGTTGATGACTGCCACGCAACCGGCGTCTTGGAAGAGGCGGGCCAGGCCCCCTCCTTGGGCCACGGCCACCACGGCGATGCCGACCGGCGCCTGCTCCTTGGAGTGATGTCCGGCGACAAACTCCACGTTTTGCTGCTTTATGTTTTCAATCCTGACCTGGTGCAGTTCCCCCAGGGACACGCCGTAGGTGAGTGGAGGTCCGGGGTCGGAGGCGTGGACATGTACCCTGGCGTAGCGGTCATCCCCCACCACCACCGCCGAGTCGGAGACCTCCCTCCCCAGGGCCTCTCGAATCTGCTCCAAAGGAAGTCCTTCACCCTCGATGAGGAACTGGATGCAGTAGCCCCACCGGGCGTCCAGCGTGGCGTCCAAGTAATCGCCGTCGATTCTTGTGTCAACGCCGGTGATCGGAACGGGCTCGACGCAAGCCTCGGAGAGGGCCTGGTCCACCAGCTCGCGGCCGTTGCCCGCCAGGAAGCACAGCACCCCTCCGATAATCACCGCAATACCCATGGCGCCGGCATCCACCACGCCGGCCTCTTTGAGCACCGGTAGCTGGGAGGGCGTGCGGTAGAGGGCCGCGACGGCGGCATGAAAAGCGGTGCCCCAGAGGGCCAAGGTGTCCGCGTTCGCTTCCCGGTCCAGTTCTTCTTGAACTGCCGTAGCGGTGGACCGGATGACGGTGAGCATCGTCCCCTCCACGGGCTGGCCCACCGACCGGTAGGCGGCGTCCGCGGCCAGGTTCAATGCCTGGGCCAAGCCGGAACCGTCGCAGACCGCTTCCCCCACGAGCGCCTCGGCGAATCCCCGGTAGAACTGGGACAGGATAACGCCGCTGTTGCCCCGGGCGCCCCAGAACGCGCCGTCGGCCAGGCCCGCCGATACGTCGGCCACCGAAGCGCCGAAGCCATCGGAGCACTTCTCCATCGCCGACCGCATGGTCAACAGCATGTTGGTGCCGGTGTCGCCGTCAGGCACCGGAAAAACGTTCAGGGCGTTGATGGCATCCCGGTATTGCTCCAGACAGCGCGTCGCCGCGCCGAAGGCCTGCCTGAAGTCGTTACCGTTCAGAACCGTCATGAATGGGACCACCTGCTCGTTCATAGGTCGGCGCGCCGCAGCCTATTATACCCTACCGGTTCCAACGTTCTGTCCTGCGGCGGTGCGTAGAAAGACCGCCAGAATGCCCTCTCCACGGCGTAGCCTCTACCCCAGTCACCTGGCCCGCCGCGGGGCCTTGCCCCAAAACTGTCATTGCTCCGAAAATGTCATGCTGAGCCAGCCGCAGCGGCGAAGCATCTAAGGCGGGGCGTCTCCACGGTAGCCCGAGCCGACCAACCCAGGCCTCACGCTTGCCTCGGTTTGAGGTATACCGAGTTGCTCTTGAGGCAAGACCTCGCCCCTGCGGTTGTCAGGGACGAGGTCTCTCGCCCGTCAGGTAGCGCGAGGAGGCCCTCGGCGGGCCGGATTCTTCTTGACAGTGCGGGTGCCCTGTCTTAACATGGAAGGTCGGGGGCACAAATGGAATACGCGGTCTTCAAAACCGGAGGCAAACAATACCGGGTCAAGCCCGGCGACACGCTGGACGTCGAGAAGCTTCCCCTGGAAGTGGAAAGGGTAGCTGAATTCGGCGAGGTTCTCGCGGTTTCCGACGGCGGCGAAGTGACCTTCGGGGCACCTTTCATTCCCGGAGCCAGGGTTCTGGCCCAGGTCCAGTCGCATTACAGAGACCGGAAGATCATCGTCTTCAAGTACAAGGCGAAGACTCGCTACCGGCGTAAGAAGAGCCACCGGCAGGCCTATACCCGCCTGGTGATTCAGGATATCCAGCTTGAAACGAAAGCCGCTCCGGCAACTCGGAGACGAACCAGGAAGACCCCAGCGGCGGCAAAGCCAAAAAAGGAGTGACGGGTAATGGCCCATAAGAAGGCCGGCGGCAGCAGCTCAAACGGCCGTGACAGCAATGCCAAGCGGCTGGGGGTCAAACGGTACGGTGGCGAGCGAGTTACCGGCGGGTCCATCTTGGTCCGGCAGCGGGGCACTCGTATTCACCCTGGGACCAACGTCGGGCTGGGCCGCGACTTCACCCTGTTCGCCAAATTGGACGGCCAGGTAAAGTTCGAATGGGCGGCCAAAGGCAGACGGCGGGTCAGCGTTTACCCGGTACAGGAGTCCTCCCCGGCTGCTACCCGTTAGCGGATTTCTGTTTCTGTCCACGGCGATTCTCTGAGGAATCGCTAATCAAGACGAATGGATAACCTACTGATATGAAGACCGACATCCATCCCCAGTTCTACCGGTCCGTGGTAACGTGCTCATGTGGCAACGTGTTCAACACCGGAGGCACCAAGCCCAACCTCAGGATTGAGGTCTGCAGCAAGTGTCATCCGTTCTACACCGGCGAGCAGCGGATCGTGGACACCCAGGGCCGCATCGAGCGGCTGCGGCGCCGCTATAACTTGAAGTAAGCTGGGCTTTCGGGGGCCGGAGGCCTTCCCTTTCGTGGATGACGCCTGAGACGGCGCGGTCGCCGCGAGCGCCTCGGGAATTCGAGGAATTGAGGGGTCCGAGGATTCCAGTCACCCCAAAGCCGCGGGCCATGCCGAACGGCTGCATGTTCCTCCGAGATTCCAGTGGGTCCTACGCTTCGTAGGACCCGCGCCGCGTGAGCAAACAAGGAGGCGGCGGTGCCCGAAGAACCCAAGTTCTCTTACGGCGGCCAGGCCGTCATTGAAGGCGTGATGATCCGGGGCCGGAGCCACTTCAGCCTCGCGGTCCGTCGCCAGGACGGCACCATCCACCATCGGTCCCAGCGGCTAAATGAACTCTTTACCGGGCGCGCGCGGCGGGTTCCCCTGCTGCGGGGCGTAGTGGCTCTTCTCGAGACCCTGGTGCTTGGGACAAGGGCTCTCCACCTGTCGGCCAACATGGCGATGCAAGATGAAGAGTCCGGCGACGGGAAGGAGTTACCCGGCTGGATGCTGGGTGCGACCCTGGCGATAGCCCTTACGTTTGGAATCGGGGTCTTCTTCCTGTTGCCCTTGCTGGTTGTATGGTTGATGGACCCTGTGATCTCTTCGGGCCTGCTTAGCGAAATCGTCGAAGGGGCACTCCGTCTAGCCTTCTTGCTGGTCTATATCTGGGCGATCAGCTTCATCCACGACGTAAAACGGGTGTTCGCGTACCACGGGGCCGAGCACATGGCAGTACATGCCTATGAAGCCGGGCTGACCCTCGACGTGGCCAACGTCCGGAAGTTCGGGACTCCCCATCCCCGCTGCGGCACCGCCTTCCTGTTGACCGTGATGCTCGTTTCCATACTCGTGTTCGCGTTGTTGATGGCCCCATCAATGGAATGGCGGATTCTTTCCAGAATAGTGCTGATCCCCGTGATCGCCGCCGTGAGCTACGAGATTATCCGGTTCAGCGGCGCCCACCAGAACTCGTGGATCGGGCAATTGCTGGCCCGCCCTGGCCTGCTCCTGCAGCGCCTGACCACCCGGGTGCCGGACGACAGCCAGATAGAGGTGGCCATCTGTGCCATGGAGACGGCCATGGCCGCCGACGCCGGGCGGGAGTACACCCTGGCCTTAGGTCAAGGACCGGCCGGCCCCGGAGCGATGGGTGGGGCCACGCCCGGGCAAGCCGCCCCGGCGGCGGTGGATGAGGAAACAGGCTGAGCCGCGGCCGCAGGCGTTTAAGAGGGGCCTTGGGGGTTGCCGTCCAGGCTCTGCAACTGTAGAACGCCATCGTCCGGCTGGAGAAAGTGGAAGCCGGCCTGGAACGACACGTAGCGGTCCACCTCGGAGTCCCCGATATGATAGTACTCCTCAGCCTGAAACCGTGTCTTCAAATCGGCCAGCTTTTGCTTCAAAATCGTGAATGCCACGACGATTCCGTGCTCTTTCCAGAGCCGCTCCTGGCTGCTGATAGTTCGGTCGGAACAGCTGCCGATCAGAAAACCGGCGCTCTGGGCCTTTCGCACCATGTCCATGGTGATGGCGCCCGGCGGGTCGCCCACCTCCAGAGTGCCATCGATGTCAAAACTGATGAGTTTCGCCAAATAGGTGCCTCGCTCTAGGTTGGATACCGCCACACCTGACCCTGCGGCGCTTCCCCGGATAGCTTGAACTGGGGGAGGAAGAACCCGTCCTCGCCTTCGAGGAATACCACCTCCACCCGGCTGCCGATGGCCACGTTCTCCTCTTTTTCCGGGCCCATGCTCTCGTCCAAGAGGTTAGCGGTGATGCGCAGTCCATCTCCGGGGTTGGGCTCCCCGCTCTGCTCGTCCAACTCCACCAGCACGATGGGAAAGGGCGCCCAGTCCCGGAAGCCCGGGATCACGGTG